>DATGJK010000249.1:0-18524 GCA_035295245.1 Acidobacteriaceae bacterium | reverse complement strand
TTTCTGTACCGCAATCGATGCCGCACACCCGCATGGCTCTACCCCAGAGCGCTCGACCGAATACGCGTGGAACTACGGGCCAGTCTACCGCAGACGCCATGCGATGAAGAAGGCCCGAGTGTGACATTTTGGCGCCGCGCCTGAGGCGGCGATTCCGTTGAGACAGGCTCTCCCACGACTTGCCGGCTAGCGAGATACTCCCTCGAGCGGGGAACTGGCGGTCGCATACAGTTTGCGGGCCATGCGTCCGGCCAGGAAGGCTTCGCGGCCGGCCAGCACGGCATGCTGCATGGCCTCCGCCATCAGGATGGGATTGGCCGCTGCGGCGATGGCGGTGTTCATGAGCACACCGTCGGCGCCCATTTCCATGGCCAGCGCGGCGTCTGAGGCGGTGCCGACGCCGGCGTCGACGATGAGCGGGACTTCGGTGATTTTCTCCCGCAGAATCTGCAGGGTAGCGCGATTCTGGATACCCAGCCCGCTGCCAATGGGCGCGGCGAGGGGCATCACTGCCGCGGCTCCGGCATCGATGAGCCGATGCGCGTAGACGATGTCGTCGGACGTGTAGGGGAGAACCGTAAAGCCTTCCTGAACCAGGACGCGCGTGGCTTCGAGCGTCGCCTGGACATCAGGATAAAGGGTCGCCTGGTCGCCAATGACCTCGATCTTCACCCAGTCGGAGAGGCCCACCTCGCGCGCGAGCCGCGCCGCCCGGATGGCTTCATCCGCCGTGTAGCATCCGGCGGTATTGGGCAGAAGGAAATAGCGTTGGGGATCGATGAAGTCCAGCAGGGATTCGCGGCTGCGGTCGAGATTGACCCGGCGGACGGCGACGGTGACCATCTCCGCGCCGGAGGCCTCGATGGCTGCCTGGGTTTCCGGTCCGTCCTTATACTTGCCGGTGCCAACAATGAGCCGCGACTGAAAAGCCTTGCCTGCGATGACCAGGGGTTCCATGGGGCTATTGTAAGTCCGGAGCGCGGAGGCGGGATCACCAGATGGTTCGCATCGCACCGGAGCGACGGATTCGCTCATCAGCGGTGATCAGCGCGGCACCGGAGGTCATGGCCGTCGCAGCGATGATACGGTCGAAAGGATCGGAGGGAAACGTCGACGGGAGTTGGGCGGCAGCGAGGACGATATCTGCGTTCGGCGGTACGGCTGTGAACACGTGTTCGATGCTGGTGAGGAGTTCCCTGACAGAAAGTGTCGAGTCGATCCTGCCTCGCAAGACGCACCACGCGATCTCGTAAAGAGACACGGTCGACGCCGTCAGCCTCTCGCTGGCATTCTGAGAATTTCGAATCGCCTGAGTCGCAGCTCGGGAGAGGCGGGCAGGATTCTCGCCCAGCCAAATAATGGCGTGCGTATCCAGGACGATCACTTGCTGCGCCGCCGCGGTCTTGTCTTTTTTTGCACGTGCTCGTCGCGATCCGGTGTGCCCGGTGGAAATACATGCTCATCCCACTCCTGAGGCTCAATAATCGGTGAAACGATATCGCCGATGGTTCTGACCCGTCCCTTGAGAAATCCGAAGATGCTTTCCGGCTTCTTATTCTCCACTGCCACCAGCCTGGCCATCAGCTTGCCGCGCTTGGTGATGACTACTTCTTCTCCATGATCGTGAACATCATCGATCAGCGCCAGGCACTGTGCTTTGAACTTCCCCGCGGGCACAATTTTCATCCGGCACCTCCTGTGACCATGGTCATTTTACCATGGTCATAACGATGCATGAAGGCGCAAAATGCGAAAGGCCCGCTGCTCTTTTGAGCATCGCGGGCCTTGAATCGCCGGTGAACTGTTGAGATTGACCTGAGGCGCCCCCGCTTTCGGAGTGGCCTCGGCGCATCGGTTGCACGCCAGGGCTTGTGGAGCGAAGAATCAGCTCGATGAGAACTGAATCAGCTCGACTTCACGCGAGCCAGGAGCGGCTCTAAGCCTCAGTCACCTCACGTGTTTTGGACCTACTACCGTCAGAATTCTTCATTGGCTGGATCATCCTCCTTTCCCGTGTACTGCCAAGTTAACCCACGGCAGGTTTCGCTGCAAGTTGGACTCACCAGCCGTGGAGCGCGCCTTCGTGCTCGGCCATGCGCACGTCGACGCCGAACAGGTCGCGCAGCTTTGCGGGAGTCAGAAGCTCGCCGCGCGGGCCATCGGCAAAGATGCGGCCCTCCTTCATCGTGATCACGCGGTCGATTTCGGGAAGGATGTCGCCGAGGTGGTGCGTGACCATCAGGATGCCGACGCCCTGGCGGGCCACGCGGCGCAGCGCATCGCGCAGTTCGCGCTGTGCGGCGAGATCGAGCGCGTTGGAAGGTTCGTCGAGCAGCAGCATCTCAGGCCTGTGGACCAGAGCGCGGGCGATCATGATGCGCCGCTGCTCGCCGGCCGACATTTCGCCGACCAGCTTCTTTTCGAGATGCGTGGCCTGCATCAGCTGCAACGCTTCATGGGCGCGCGCGCGCATCTCGGGCGTGACGTGCAGATTGGGCCACAGCGTCGAGGCGGAGAAGAATCCCGCGACAACGGCGTCGAGCCCATTGGTCACGGGAGTTCGCTCGCCGGGCAGCTCGGCGGCGACCACGCCCAGATGCGAGCGCAGCTGGGAAACGTCCCATCGTTTGCGGCCCAGCAGCAGGAGTTCCGTGTCAGGCGTCACAATGGGATAGCACTGGCAGGTCAGGGTTTTGATCAGCGTGGACTTTCCGCAGCCGTTCGGGCCGAGAATGGCGACATGCTCGCCGCCCGCAATCCGGAGGGAAATGTCGTGCAGGACGACGTTATCGCCGCGCGCGACGCTTACGTGCCGCATCAGAAGAAAATCGGGCTGGCTGGAGGAACTCAACTTGATTCAGATCTCGGAATGATTCGATTATTGCAAAGGGCCGAATTGATACATTGAGACATTCCCCATGACCGAGACCTCCCTCATTCCCGCCGACGCGCTGCCGCGTGGCTTTCAGTTCGCAGCGGTCAAGGCCGGCATTAAGCCGAGCGGCAAATCGGACTTCGCCGTCGCCTTTGCGCCGCGCATCGCCAGCGCCGCTGCAATGTTCACCGCGAACCGCGTGCAGGCTGCGCCGATCACCATCGGCCGCAGGCATCTGGAGCGCAGCGAGGGATTGCTGCGCGCGATTGCCGTCAACGCAGGAAACGCGAACTGCGCGACCGGCGAACAGGGCCTGCGGGGAGCCGAACAGGTATGTGCGGCGGCCGCGAAAACGTTCGGCTGTGAACCGCACGAAGTCTTCCCGTCATCGACTGGCATCATTGGCGTGCCGTTTCCGGCGGAAAAGCTTGTCGGAGCGATGCCGGAAGTGCAGCGTTCGCTGGCGGCAACTCCGGAGGCGTTCTCGGAGTTCGCGAAGGCGATCATGACCACGGACACGCGCGTCAAGGTCGCCCACACCGGCATCGACGTCAACGGAAAGCAGGTGCGCCTTGCGGGGGTTTGCAAAGGCGCGGGCATGATTGGGCCGCACATGATCTCGGCCACCGCTCCGCTGCACGCCACGATGCTCGTCTACCTGTTTACCGATGCCGCCATTCATCCGGTTGCAATGGAGCGGTATCTGCGCGCAGCGACGGAAGTCAGCTTCAATCGCATCTCGATCGACGGCGATACGTCGACGAACGACACGGTGCTGCTGCTGGCCTCCGGCGAGTCGGGCGTGGACATCTGGGCGGAGGACCCGGACTTCGAACGCGCGCTGAATGAACTCTGCATCTCGCTTGCAAAGCAGATCGTTGCGGATGGCGAAGGCGTCACGCACATCGTCGAACTGCAGATCGAGGGTGCAGCCAGCGATGCTGATGCGGTGCGCGTCGCGAAGGCGATCGCAAACTCGGCGCTGGTGAAGACGGCATGGGCCGGCTCCGATCCGAACTGGGGCCGGCTGCTGGCGGCGGCGGGCTACTCCGGCGCGGAGATCGATCCCGAGCGCATCAGTGTTTGGTTTGGCAAGCTTCCCATCTGCGTGAATGGCGGGCGCGCACCGCAATACGTTGAGCGCGCCGCGCATGAGTACCTTGGGCAGCGCGAATTCTCGATTCGCATTTCGCTTGGCAGCGGCGACGGGAGTTGCCGATTCTGGACCAGCGATCTCACGGCGGAGTATGTCCGCATCAACGCTGAGTACTCCACCTAGCGCACGCTGATCGTGGAACGATTTCGTCCGCCTCGCTGTGATGTTGCGGAGAATCTAAACTGCATCGCGAAGAGTGCAGAACGCTTGAGGGCGCATGATTGCTTGCTTCCGCGTTCGCAACTGCCTGCTTTGCACAGGCTTTTTCACAAAACTGTTGAAATCTGCATGCGCGCGTGAGTACCGGAGTGTTCGGAACTGCGTCAGTACGAAGGTAATCCGCACTGCGCTACAATTTTTTTAGAGAGCTTGAGTTTGTGATTGCAAGCGCGGGCTCTGCACACAGCGCTACGACCGCAATCGGACGCGGCGAGATCCTCAGGAGCACATGGCAATCCAGGAAAGGTCTGCGGTATCCTCAGCCGCGGCAAACGGAAAACACGGCCATTCGCTGATCAGCGATGAGAAATTCCACCAGCTTTACACGCTCGCTCTCGATCTGCATTTTTCCGCAGAGCAGGGCGCGGCATCGCGGGCCGAGGAGGACGGCGCCCTCGCCGGAGTCGCTGCGGGCCTGCTGGCCGGCGATGTTCTGGTGAGTGAGCACGCGGTGTCGCTGAGCGAGCTCGGGATGGGGATATCTGGTGTGCGGGTCATGCCTCCAACGAGCGAAGGCGTGATTGATGCGCTCAGCGCCGCCGTGGCCGACCGGATGCGGCGCACTCAACGAGTGACGACGATCTTCGCCTCTGAACGAGCAAGCGGACCGCTGCTGGACGCGGCGCGCACGGTCGCCAGCGGCGCCAGGCTCCCCGTGATCTTCGTGGAGCAGGCCAACGAGTGCGCCAGTTCATCACGCCGTGTTAAGACGAAAGCTGCCGAGGATGAACTCATCTCGATCCCGGTCGATGCGCACGATGTGATCGCCGTCTATCGAGTCGCGCACGAATCGATCATGCGCGCCCGCCAGGGTAATGGACCCACTCGCATCGTTTGCCTCTCGCTGTCCTCTCCTTCCAACGGATCGCAAACGCGCAGAAACGATGCGGTCGCGAAGCTGGAAGAGTGGCTGATTGCCCGGGATCTTCCGGTCGGGGAGTGGCGACAGGAGATCATGGCAAAGCGCGAGGATCGAAACCGCCATGAATGGAAGGAAAATTCCAACCGGGAGAAGATCCCGCAGACTGCCGCATGATCCGGCAGCGGAAGAATTGAGGGTTTATGACAACCAGGGTGACTGTTCCCGTACAGAGCGATTTCTCGCAGGAGCTTCGCGAGTGGATTGAGGCATTCGACGACGTTGTGGTGGACGAGGGGCCCGAGCAAGGGGCTGAGCTGCTCAACGCGCTGCGGCAGCGCGCGCGCGAGGCCGGCATATCGCAGGGAAGCGACCTGATCACGCCGTACGTCAACACCATTCCGAAGCACGAAGAGGCGCCCTATCCTGGCGATCGCAAGCTGGAACGCCGCATCGAGAGCCTGATCCGCTGGAACGCGATGGCGATGGTGCATGGCCAGAACAAGAAGGACAAGGGCATCGGCGGACACATCGCGACGTACTCGTCGCTGGCCACGCTGCTCGAGGTCGGCTTCAATCATTTCTTCCACGCTGCTTACGGCGATCAGCCTGGCGACCTGATTTACTTCCAGGGACACGCCTCTCCCGGCATCTATGCGCGCGCCTTCCTGCTGGGGCGCCTGGATGAGCAGCGCATTCTGAACTTCCGCCACGAACTGCGCGAGACGCCGGGGCTTTCTTCCTACCCGCATCCCTGGCTGATGCCCGACTTCTGGCGGTTTCCGACGGTGTCGATGGGGATCGGACCGCTGAATGCGATTTATCAGGCACGGTTCATGCGCTACCTGGAAAACCGCGGGCTGATCGAAAAGACTCCTCGCAAGATCTGGGGATTTTTGGGTGACGGCGAATGCGACGAGCCGGAGACGCTGGGCGCGCTCTCCATCGCGCGGCGCGAGAAGCTCGACAACCTGATCTTCGTCGTGAACTGCAACCTGCAGCGTCTTGACGGTCCGGTGCGCGGCAACAGCCGCATCATCGATGAGCTGGAAGGCGTCTTCCGCGGCGCGGGATGGAATGTGATCAAAGTGATCTGGGGCGGCGACTGGGATGCGCTCTTCGAGCGCGATCACACCGGCCTGCTGCTGCGCCGGATGGAAGAGTGCGTTGACGGCGAATACCAGGCATTCAAGGCCCGCGGCGGCGCTTTCATTCGCAGCGAGTTTTTCGGGAAATATCCGGAGCTGCTCGAGCTGGTGAAGGACATGTCGGATGACGAGATCTTCCACCTGCATCGCGGCGGCCACGACGCCACTAAGATCTACAACGCCTACAAGCGCGCTGTGGAGCACCGCGGCGGACCGACGGTAATCCTGGCCAAGACGGTCAAGGGCTACGGACTGGGCAGCACGCAGGCGCGCAATGCCGCGCACCAGGAAAAGAAGGTCGCTGACGACGCGCTGATCGATTTCATCCGGCGCTACGAGCTCACGATTCCGGAGGAGGACGCGCGCGCCGGAAAGCTTTTCCGTCCGCCGCAGGGCGCTCCGGAGATGGTCTATATGCAGGAGCGCCGGAAGAGCCTGGGCGGCTACATGCCGAAGCGCGACGTGCCGAAGATCGAGTTCAAGGCGCCTGATCTTGAGAGCTTTGCGGAATGGACGACAGGCTCGCGCGGCCGCGCCGTTTCCACCACGATGGGCTTTGTCAGCATCCTGCGTCATCTGATGAAGGACGAGAGCATCGGCAGGTTTATGGTGCCGATTGTTCCGGACGAAGGGCGCACCTTCGGCCTGGAATCGGCGATTCGTCAGGTGGGCATCTACGCCAGCGAGGGGCAGAAGTATAAGCCTCACGATGTGGACATGCTCCTCTATTACCGCGAGGAGAGGGACGGACAGATTCTGGAAGAGGGGATCACGGAATCCGGGTCGATGGGATCCTTCACAGCCGCCGGCACTGCGTATTCCAACTACCACGTGCCGATGGTGCCCTTCTACATGTATTACTCGATGTTCGGATTTCAGCGCGTGGGCGATTTCATGTGGGCCTTTGCGGATGCGCGTGGCAAGGGCTTTCTGATGGCAGGGACGGCCGGCCGCACGACGCTGATGGGGGAGGGGCTCCAGCATCAGGACGGCCACAGTCATCTGCTGATGAGCGTCATCCCAACCTGCGTGAGCTACGATCCCGCGTACGTGTATGAGATCGCTGTCATCGTGCAGGACGGGCTCAGGCGGATGTATGAGGACGGCGAGAATCTCTTCTACTACATCACGATGTACAACGAAGATTACGCCATGCCGGAGATGCCTGAAGGCGCCAGCGAGGGGATTCTGCGCGGCATTTATCGACTGCGCCCGGCAGCTGGCGGCAAGCCGGTTGCGCAGCTCTTCGGCAGCGGGCCGATTCTCAACGAAGTTCTGCGCGCGCAGGAGATTCTGGCCGACAAGTATGGCGTGCAGACTGATGTATGGAGCGTAACCAGCTACAGCGAACTGCGGCGCGAGGCGCTGGGAGTGGAGCGCTGGAATCGTCTGCATCCCGCAGAACCGGAGAAGACGCCCTACATTGTTTCCGCGCTCAGCAAAGCCAAAGGGCCGATCATCGCGGCCACGGATTACATGAAGGCGTTGCCCGACCAGCTTGCTCCATGGCTGACAGCGCGGATGGTGTCCCTGGGTACGGACGGCTTCGGCCGCAGCGACAATCGCGAGCATCTGCGCCGCCATTTCGAGGTCAATGCCGAGTCGGTGGTTACGGCGACGCTTTCGAAGCTGGCACGCGATGGCAAATTCGACGCTCGTCGCGCACAGAAGTCGTTCAGCGAACTGGGGGTCGATACGGAACGCGGCGATCCCGCTCACATGTAAGCGCGCCCGGTGAATGACGTGGTGGTGCATGACGGCCGCGTCATTCGCGCTTGTGGGCTGCTTGACATCGTGGTGGCAATCATCGAGTCTGAAATCACCTGGCAATGCAGTGACAGCGGCTCAGCCGTGATGACAACTCCTGTCTGCAGCTTCCTGCCTGATCTTCTGCAGAACTTTTTGAGGTGCGCTTGAAGGCGTCGTATATCCTGCTCGTTTCGCTTGTATCGACTGGTTTTCTGTGGCAGGCACAGGCACAAAATGCGCAGCAGCCGCTCCCTCCGGACTATCAGACGCCGGCCGCGGCAGTGACCACCAGTGCGGAAGGATCCACCTATGTACCGATGGACAGCTGGATTTATCCCGCGCTCGACCGGCTGCACGCCCTTGGATATCTCGACAGCGCATTTCTGGGGATTAGGCCGTGGACCCGGCTGGCGATCGCGCACATGCTGCAGATGAGCGCCGACCGCATCGAGAACGACGCCAACAACGATGAAGCGAAGCAAATTTATCTTGCGGTCCTTCGCGAGGTGCAACCGGACATCGATAATGCGTCCGAGGTGATGCATCCGACCGGCGAACTGGACCAGGTTTACGAGCAGGTGCGGGGCATCAGCGGACTGCCGCTGCGCGACAGCTTTCATCTGGGGCAGACGATCGTCAACGACTACGGGCGCCCGTACGAGAGCGGCTTCAATAATTACGCGGGCTTCGCCGCTCGCGCTGAAGCCGGGCGTTTCAGCTTCTACTATCGCGGCGAGTTCCAGTATGCGCCGAGCGCTGCCGGATATTCGCCGGCGTTTGCGCAGTACCTGTCCAATAATGTCGACTTCGTCGATTTCGCCACCAACGCTCACCAGGCAACGATCCCCGAAGGGCCCATCCCCGCGGCGACCTATGGACGGGTGATGGAGGCAATGGCTTCCTATCACCTGCTGGGACATGAAATCTCCTTTGGTAAGTCGGATCACTGGATGGGTCCGGACCAGGGCGCGGCAATGTTATGGAGCAATAACGCAGAAGACATTTATCAGTTTCAGATCGATCGCGTTGAGCCGCTCCACGTGCCGCTGCTGTCGCGTATCACGGGTCCGTTCCGGTACGACTTTTTTATCGGCAGCCTGAAGGGACACACCGATCCCAACGATCCGTGGGTTCACATCGAGAAGGTCAGCTTCAAGCCAACGAAGAATCTGGAAATTGGATTCGATCGCATGTCCGTATGGGGAGGCAAAGGACATGAGCCGATCACCCTCCATACATTTCTGAAGAGTTTCTTCAGCTTTTCCTCAGTGAACGCCTCCGAAAAGTTCTCGCGCAGCGACCCCGGAGCACGTTTCGGGACCTTCGATTTCAATTACCGGCTTCCCGGCCTGCGGCACTGGGTGACGCTCTACACGGATTCACTGGTTCACGATGACGTGAGCCCAGCCGATGCGCCACGCCGCGCCGGATTACATCCAGGGATTTACCTGGCGCAGTTCCCGTACTTCCATCAGCTGGATTTCCGTGTCGAGGGAGCCAACACGGAGCCGACCAGCCATTACAATCCGGACGGCTCACCGATCAACCATGGCCAGTTCCTCTACTGGGAGGTCGTTCAAAGGCAAGGGCCGACGAACAAAGGATTCCTTCCGGACTGGGTTGGCCGAGAGGGAGAAGGCGGCCAGGCGTGGCTCACGTACCACCTTTCTCCGAATGAATACATCCAGTTCGCGTATCGTCGCGCCAAGGCGGCGAAGGTCTTCTTCCCCGGCGGAACGACGCAGAATGACTTCGAGGCAGAGATTCGCAAGCGCATCGGCCATGACTTCGAGGCCCGCGGCTCGGTCCAGTACGAGAACTGGAAGGCTCCCATCTACCAGACAGCGCCGCAGAGCGACACAACGGTCGCTGTGCGGTTCACGTGGTATCCACCGAATAAGGGCCAACAATAATTACGCGTGAACGGCGGTGGCCTGCCTTTGGCCGGCGCTCAGGCGTTCCACTACAACCGGGGCAAGCTGGCTCACGTTTCCGGCGCCCAGCGTGAGAATGACTTCGCCGGCTTTGGCGCGAGCGAGGGCGCCGGTGATCGCTTCATCGGCGCTGGCTGCGTACTCGATCTCTCCGCCGGCGCCATGGTTCTGGCGGATGTTCTTCACCAGAGCCTGCGCGGAGACGCCGGGGATGAGTTCTTCGCTGGCTGCGTAGATATCAAGAACCTGGACAGAGGCAGCGTCGTCGAACGCGTGGACGAACTCGTCCATCAGGTCGCGGGTGCGCGTGTAGCGGTGCGGCTGGAAGATGACATGCACCGCCGCATAGCCGCAGTCGCGCGCCGCACGCAGCGTTGCGCGAATCTCTGTCGGGTGGTGTCCGTAGTCGTCGACGACGGTTATGCCGTGGACAATGCCTTTGATCTGGAAGCGGCGATCAACGCCGCGAAAGGCGCGCAGCCCCCGTGCGATCGCCTCCGGCTCGATTTCCAGTTGGGCGCCGATGGCAACGGCGGCTGTTGCGTTGAGAACGTTATGCATGCCGGGAACGTGAAGCTCCAGCGGGCCATAGACCTCCGCGCCGGCAGCGACCTCGAAGCGTGATACACAGATGCCGCGATCACCCTGCAGAGCCTGCTCGCCCGTACTGCCAGGATCTGGCTGGGCGGGTGCGGAGACCGGAGGCAGCATGCGGAGCACAAAATCTGCGTTGGCGGAGGCGCCGTAGGTGAAGACACGCCGGCGCACTCGCGGGAGGATGGCGCCGAGACGGGTGTCATCCGCGCAGGCAACGCAGGCTCCGTAGAACGGAACCTTGTCCATGAACTCCACAAAGGCGGCTTCAACATCGGTCATGTCGTGGTAGCAGTCCATGTGCTCACGGTCGAGATTGGTGACAACAGCAAGGATGGGCGAGAGGCGGAGGAAGGAGCGGTCGCTCTCATCCGCTTCGGCGACCAGATACTGCGACTGGCCGAGGCGCGCGTTTGAGCCCATGGTATCGACTCGGCCGCCCACAACGACGGTGGGATCGAGGCCGCCGGCAGTCAGAACAGAGGCCACCATCGAAGTTGTGGTGGTCTTGCCGTGCATGCCGGCGATGGCGATCCCATACTTGAGACGCATCAGTTCCGCCAGCATTTCTGCACGCTGGATTACGGGTATCTTGCGCAGGCGCGCTTCAGCCACTTCGGGATTGCGCTCGTTGACGGCAGAGCTGACGACGACCACGCCGGCTCCGATCACGTTGGCAGCGGCGTGTCCCTCGTAAACCGTCGCGCCAAGAACAGCGAGGCGGTCGGTGACAGCAGAGCGACGGAGATCGGAGCCGCTGACGGGGTAGTGCAGGTTGAGCAGGATCTCGGCAATGCCGCTCATCCCGATGCCGCCGATTCCGATAAAGTGGACCCGCTGCGCCTTGGCAAACATAAGTGGATCAGGCTACGAACAGTGAATCAGAAACGGCGAGCAAGAGCAAAGCATCCGCGTTGCCGGCTTGT
Source organism: Acidobacteriaceae bacterium (assembly GCA_035295245.1). Taxonomy (GTDB): domain Bacteria; phylum Acidobacteriota; class Terriglobia; order Terriglobales; family Acidobacteriaceae; genus Palsa-343. The sequence goes on along the minus strand of DATGJK010000249.1, from coordinate 7,064 downwards.
TGGTGAGACACAAGCACGGTCGTGAGCGGTCTATTATTTTGCGCCGGGCTTTTCGTCCAGAACGAGATCTTTCTGGTTAATGAACTGGACGTAGATTTTGAAATCCTTGCGCTGATCCCATTGCTGAGCGCTGATGGGATAGTGGAAGATCAGCTGGCCCTCGACGACCTGACCAGGCGTCATGGTAATGTCACGCGGCATGGGTGTGGTCTGCCTGGGCACGAGTGTCGGGTAGGCGACGAACACGGCGCGATAATCGTTCGTGCTGGCTGCGTTGCTGCGCTCGACAGTGTCATCGGCCAGCGTGACGTCGGCCCACATATCGTGCAGGAAGAGCGGCAGCCTGGTGTTGCTCTGGATCCGAATATTCGCGAGCACGATTTCCTCGTCGTAGATATCCTTCTGCCCCTCGAGGCCGCCGAGCGCCGAGCCGGTGGAAAGCTCGCGATGAATAGGGTAGGTGCTGAGGGAAGTGATTTGTCCGATATGCACCGGGGGCTTGTAGGTGGCCCAAAGGTAGCCGCCAATAATGGCCGCAACCAGGATGATCGCGGCGGCAGTCGCGAATACGGGGTGAATACCGGAATCTGATTTGGCCATATCGGTTGCTCTCGCATTCTACCGAAGTTCAGGTGGATGCCGCCCGCGGACGCTCAGGTTGGGCGGGGGCGCAGGGCGGCGAGAAAATCAGGCGCGGGCAGGGTGTTGAGGACATCCTGTTTGGTGAGCCAGGCGCGACGCAGCTGACGGACGCCGTAGTGCATTTTGGCGAGGTGGCTGGTGTGGTGCGAATCGGTGTTGATGACGATGCGGCAGCCCACCTCCTTCGCCAGGCGCAGATCGCGATCGCAGAGGTCAAGGCGGTCGGGATAGGCGTTGTGCTCGACGGCAACGCCCAGCTCGGCTGCGCGGCGGAGGATGGCTCCCAGATCGAGCTGATAGCCCTCGCGGCGGAGCAGCAGGCGTCCGGTAGGGTGGCCGAGGATGCGAGCGTAAGGGTTTTCGATGGCGCGCAGCATGCGGTCGGTCATCTGCTGCTCGGGCATGTTGAAGAGCGAATGCACGCTGGCAATCACGACGTCCATCTGCGCCAGGACCTCATTGGAGAGGTCAAGGGCGCCATCGGCAAGGATGTCGACCTCGATGCCGGCGAAGACGCGGATTTTGCCTTCGAGTTCAGCGTCGACCTGGCGGATGTGCCGGATGTGCTCGAGCGCACGCTGATCGTCGAGGCCATTCGTCATGGCCAGGTTTTTCGAATGATCGGTGATGGCGATGTATTCGTAGCCGCGCGCGATGCCGGCCTCGGCCATTTCGCGGATGGAGCATTTTCCGTCAGTGACGTGGGTGTGCATGTGCACGTCGCCACGGATGTCGGCTTCTTCGATGAGGACGGGCAGGCGGTGCTCTTCGGCGCCTTCGATCTCGCCATTGTTTTCGCGCAATTCAGGGGGAATCCAGTCCAGTCCCAGGGCGGCGTAGATTTCCTCTTCTGTCGCGCCCGCAACGAAACTGCCGTCATCGATGCGGGCGAGCGCGTATTCGCTCAGCGTGTATCCGCGTTTGAGCGCGCGCTGGCGGACCGACACGTTGTGCATCTTTGAACCGGTGAAGTACTGGAGGGCCGCCCCGTAGGATTTTTCGGGCAGCAGCCGCACATCCACCTGCAGGCCGCTGCGCAGCCGGAAGCTGACCTTGTTTTGTCCCCGAGCCAGTATGGTCGTGGCCGGTGGATAGGCGGCAGCATGTTCTACGGCAGCGGCGACCTTGTCTTCAGCGCAGCAGGGACCAGTGGCAAGAATGTCCAGATCCCCGACGGTATCGCGCCCGCGACGCAGAGAGCCGGCAGGCAGAACCGTCGTAATGCCCGGGAATTCCTGCAGGTAGCGGATGATTTTTTCGGCAGCCGTCTCGGCGTCATCGATAAGAAACCGGCCGCTCCTCTGTTTGTAATCCTCAATTCCTTTGCGGAGCTTGTCGATGAGCTTTTCGCCGAAGCGCGGCAGCAGAGTGAGGCGGCCGGCGGCGATGGCGCTCTCCAGTTCCTCAATGGAGGAGACCTGAAGGGCGTCCCACAGCAGCGCGACGGTCTTGGGGCCCATGCCGGGGAGGCGGAGCAATTCCAGCATGGAAGGCCGATACTTCAGGAGTAGTTCTTCGCGGAGCGGGAGGGTTCCCGTCTTTTCGATATCGCGGATGTTCGCAGCCATCCCCTTGCCGATTCCGGGGATCTCCTGCAGCTTTTTGGGATCCTCAGCAATGGCGCTTAACTGGATCGTCGAGGACTCGACGGCCTCGGCGGCGCGGCGGTACGAGCGGATCCGGAAAGGGTCGCCCGCGCTGATTTCCAGCAGGTCGGCAGTCTCCGCGAGCAACTGCGCAATCGAGCGGTTATCCATCGCACACGATTACATCACTTCGCCGGAAGGAAACCAAAGCGGGATATGTTGACAGGGGAAATAAAGCGAATTGCAACAGCCACTTCCCCGCACGAGGCGGGGAAGGCGCTTACAGGAGAAGGATGCAAGAGGTGGTGAGGCCGGCTAGGCTACCTCTCGGGCGCGCACAACCTGATCCGCCTGAGGACCTTTCTGACCCTGGACAATATCGAACTCGACTTCGTCACCCTCTTTCAGGCTCTTGTAACCGTCCACCTGGATGGCGCTGTAGTGGACAAATACATCGGGTCCGTCGTCGCGTCCAATAAACCCGTACCCTTTCGCGTTGTTGAACCACTTTACTTTGCCTTTGTACTGAGCCACAGACACGAACCTTCCTCTCAGGCAGATTCGGGTTGGGGGTGCCCAACCGCTGGCTTATAGAGACGCGAGCCCTGAAAGTTTGGTTTTCCGGTGCAAATAAAGTAACGAGGGGAACGACTCGGCGAGCGAGTCATTTTTTCCTACGTTGAAGGTACAGGGCATAGAAGCTGATCGAGATGATGGTCTTCCCGTCAAGGATCTTTCCTGCGCCGATCAGGCGCAGCAACTCGGAGAGGGGCACGAACTGGAGTTCAAGCGATTCGTCTTCCTCGGGCGCAGCCTGGCCGGCGGTGAGGCCTTCGGCGAGGAATATCTGCATCCACTCGCCGAGAAAGCCGGGGCTGGCGAAATAGCGGAGGACCTTCGTCCACTTCTTTGCCTGATAGCCGGTTTCTTCCAGCAACTCGCGCTTCGCGGCGGCGAGGTGGTCTTCGCCGGGATCGATGGTGCCGGCCGGCAACTCGTAGAGATACTGCTGCGCGGCATGGCGAAACTGGCGCTCGACGAGCACCAGGGGATCTTTCTTGCTTCTGGACTTCTCCAGCGCAAGGATGACGACCGAGCCGTTGTGGCGGATGATGTCCCGCGTGACCTCCTTGCCGGTGGGCTCGCGAAGGCGATCGGTGAGAACGCGGAAGAGCGGGCCCTGATAGGACACCTGGGACGACAGAACTTCGCCAGGATCGCCGGAATCGATCTTCAGCTTCTTCAGGACCGGAACTGCGTCGGGATGGTTCTTCTTCCGCTTTTTAGCCATGCCTATTGTCGCTCCTTTTCCTACGGTAGCATCGGGGCTGGAGCGGGCTGCGAAGGGCCGCGCGGGAAACTGCATCTTCGCAAGGCTCCGTCGCATCGCATGGGCAGGGTGTTCTCCCCTGGAAATCGTCATAACGGGCAGCAGCCTGCATCCTGAGAGCGCGTGAGAGACTGACTCTGTGAAGGTCGACTGTTATCCCGTCTCGCTGTTGCCGCGGCAGACGAGGCTTTTTCTGGATTACGCCACCAGCCGCGAGCCGATGGCGCCGTTCTTCGCGTCGACCCCGTGGTCGCAGGAATGGCGGAACTCGGCGCCGCAGCAGGATGCAAGTCTGCGTGGGGCGGTCGCCGATGCACTGCGCCAGCAGAATGTCTCCTGGGGCGCAGGCGCAAAGACGCTTGAGAATATCGAGCGCCTCCGCATTGGAGCCGGCGCGGTGGTCACAGGTCAGCAGGTCGCCCTGTTCGGCGGGCCGCTGTTCACGATCCTGAAAGCAGCGACAATCATTCAGCGAGCGCAGGTGGCCGGGGCGGTCCCGGTGTTTTGGCTGGCGACCGAGGACCATGACCTGGCGGAGGCGGATCACGTCACGCTGCCGGCGCGCCATGCCCTGCATACATTGCGGCTGGAACGTAGTCCGGCTCGTGCCGGGCAACCGGTCGGTCCGCTGCCGCTGGGGGAACAGGTGACGGCGGTGATCGACCGGGCGGCAGAGCTGATCGGGGGGACGCCGGAGTTTGACCTTCTGGCCTCCAGCTACACGCCCGACGCGACTTTTGCTTCCGCATTTGCGCGGCTGGTTGCTGGAATCTTCGCGGAGCATGGGCTGGTGGTCATCGACGCTTCCACGCGCGCTTTTCATGCGCTGGGCGGGCCGGTGCTTCGGTCTGCCATTGAACATGCCGCCGATCTGGAGACGGCGCTGCACAAGCGCGATCTGCTGCTGGCCGAGCGTGGCTATCACGCTCAGGTGCTGGTGGCTGCGGGGAGCAGTCTGCTTTTTCTCATGGATGAGGAGAGCGGCGCGCGACTGCCGCTGCGGCGGAAGAATGGATCGTGGATCGCGGGCAAGGCAACGTATTCCACCGAGGACCTGCTGCGGATTCTCGACGAAGCGCCGGAACGGCTGAGCCCCAATGCGCTGCTGCGTCCGGTGTTCCAGGATTACGTGCTGCCGACGATGGCGACGATCGGAGGTCCGGCGGAAGTGGCGTATTTCGCGCAGTCGCAGGTTGTCTACGAGGCGGTTCTGGGGCGTACGACCCCGATCTTTCCGCGACTGAGCGCGACCCTGATTGAACCGGCCATTGCGAAGGTAATGGCCCAGCACGATTTGTCGCTCGCCGATATTCTCGAGAACCATCCGGATGAGCTGGCGCACCGGCTGGGGGCGCGGGCCATCCCCATTGAGGGCAAGAAGCGGCTGGCAGCCACCGGCAATGCGCTTGAAGCCGAACTGGAGGCGCTGCTCGCGTGGACTGAATCGCTGGATGCAGGGCTGGGGCGGGCCGCGGGCGTTGCCGCTTCCAAGATGCGCTACCAGATGAACCGGCTGCGGCGATTGGCAGCCAACTATCAGCTGCAGCAGGAAGCCAGCATTCGACGGCACATCGATACGCTCAGCTTCAATCTGTTCCCGGATCGCCACCCTCAGGAGCGGGTGATCGGCGGGATCGCGTACCTCTCGCGCTATGGGACGGCCTTGGTCGACACGCTGGTGGAGCAGGCGACGCAGGACTGTCCCGGGCATAAAGCCATTTGGCTGTGAGCATTGCCCGTCCGCTGGCGTGATCTCCGCAGGGAGCGGTACACTCCCAAAACAGGTACAGAAGTATGGCGGGAAAACGCTCGAACAATTCGATTATCGAAGTGGCATGTCCGGACTGCGGAGCGATGCTGAAAATCGATGCGGCATCGCGGGCAGTGATCGCGCACACGCCGGCTCCGCGCAAGCGGACCTTTGAGGACTTCGACGAGGCCACGCGCCATTTGCGCGAAGCAGAGGAGCGCAGAGAGAGCCTCTTCCGCCAGGCGCAGGAGGCGGAAAAGAACAAGGAAGACGTGTTCAACAAGCGCTTCGCGGAGGCTCTGAAGAAGGCGCAGGAGACGCCGGACACGGGCAAGCCGCTGCGCGAATTCGACCTGGACTGAGCCTATGTTTGATGAAGAGCGCGCATCTGAGAAGATCATGGAAGGCGAGAAGAACCTGATGAAATTTCAGCAGCGGATCGAGTCCACTCTGTCTGAGGTTCCATGGACGCGCAGTGTGGCGGCGGGAAGTCTGGTCGTCGGAGCCATCCTGCTGATCACGGGGAAGCGCCGCTCGGGGCTGGTGGTGGCCGCGGCGGGCGCGGCCGTAACTCTGCTCGAAAACCCGAAGGCCATCAAGGATGCGTGGGACTCGATGCCGCGCCTGGTGCGCGCGAGCCAGGATTTCCTGGTCCGCGTGGAAGACTTCGTGGATGAGCTGAACAAGCAGGGCATCCGGCTCCGCAAGGTGCTGAGCACCGAATAGCAGCGGGAATCCGGCTGCTGTTCATCTCTCTTTCACAGCTGCCTGTTCGTCTTCGCGGACAACTCGCCGGTGTGTCCGGGCGCGTGCGCGACGTGAGCCGTTAGACTGAAAACAGAATGAAGCGAATCATCGAGCACTACGAGCTGGTGCGCAAGCTCGGCGCCGGCGGCAGCGGAGTCGTGTATCTGGCCAACGACACGCAGCTGATGCGCCCGGTGGTGCTGAAGGTGCTGAAACGCGGCGCCCTCACGCTGGAGCAGATGCGGAGCACCGTTCTGCGCGAGGCGCGCATCGCTTCGGCCATCGAGCACCCTAACGTGTGCGCGATTTACGAGGTTGGCGAAGAGGGCGAGGAAGCCTTCATCGTGATGCAGTACGTGCCGGGCCAGTCGCTGGATAAGCTGATCGCCAAAGGACCCTCGAGCCTGCAGCTGGTGCTGTCGGTGGGGATTCAGATCGCGGACGGCCTGAGCGCGGCGCACTCGCTGGGCATCTTCCATCGCGATCTGAAGCCGGCCAACGTGATGCTGACGGACGGCGGGCTGGCGAAGATTCTGGACTTCGGTCTGGCGCGGCGGCTGCCTCCGGAGGAGGCCGAGTTCGATCCGGGCAAAGCGGCACGGCGCAAGCCCGGAGCTCCGATCGCGACGTACACCGCACGGGGCGGCACCATCGCTTACATGGCCCCGGAGCAGTTTGTCACCGGGCAAAGCAGCGTGCAGAGCGACTTGTGGGCGCTGGGCCTGGTGCTGTACGAGCTGGCTGGCGGACGGCATCCGTTTGCGCGTCCGGACGGCGACGAGTTCCAGAGCATACGGGCGATCCAGTATTTCAATCCGCCTGCCATCGAGGGTATTCCGGCGGAGCTGAACTCAGTGATCCTCTGCTGTCTGCAAAAGAATCCGCTGGATCGCTACGGCAGCGCGGCCGAGGTGCGCGAGGCGCTGAAGACGATTATGAAGGCGCTGCAGTTCGAGACGGGCATCATCCCAGGAGAAGCTGCGGCGGTGCTGCCGCCCTCCACACCGGC
>DATGJK010000248.1:0-31171 GCA_035295245.1 Acidobacteriaceae bacterium | reverse complement strand
CGCCGTCAGACGTCTGCGAAGAATTGCCGGCGGTGACCGTGCCTTTTGCGTGAAAGGCGGGCTGCAATTTGGCGAGGGCTTCGTACGTCGTATCAGAGCGCGGCCCTTCGTCTTCGCGGAAATCCGTGGTGGCGACGGCTGGTTTTGTTTTGCCATTAACAGACGAGGTTGTCACCGGCACAGTTACGATTTCCTGCTGGAACTTGCCGGCCTCGCGGGCAGCGATCGCCTTCCGGTGGCTTTCCAGCGCGAACTGGTCCGCATCTTCGCGGGAAATCCCATAGTGTTTCGCAACGCGCTCCGCCGTGAGTCCCATCGACAGGTACGAGCCGGGATGGTTCCCCACGAGCCAGGGATTTACGGCGATCTTGTTGCCGCCCATGGGCACCATGGACATGGACTCCGCGCCGCCTGCGATAATCACGCTGGCTCCTCCGCCGCGAATGCGTTCCGCGGCGAGCGCGATGGCCTGCAGACCGGAGGCGCAGAAGCGGTTGATGGTCATGGCGGCGGTTTCGACGGGCAGTCCCGCGCGCAGGCTGATAATGCGGGCGAGATTCATGCCCTGTTCGGCTTCGGGCATGGCGCAGCCGATGATCACGTCATCGACCTCGCGGGGATCGACACCGGGCGCACGCTCCAGCGCGCCGCGTACGGCAATGGCGCCCAGATCGTCGGGGCGGGTGGAGCGCAGGGCGCCGCGGGGAGCTTTGCCCACGGGCGTCCGCACGGCGGAGACGATAACGGCTTCCGGCATGGTTAGTTCCTCAGCGGCTTTCCTGTTTTCAGCGTATGGGCGATGCGCTCCTGCGTCTTGCGTTCGCCGCAGAGCGAGAGAAAATGCTCAAGTTCCAGATCGAGCAGATGCTGCTCGCTGATCGGCGTTCCGGACGTCACATTCCCGCCGCAGAGCACGTTCGCCAGATGAGTGGCGACGGTGACGTCGTGGTCCGAGGCATAATCGCCTTCGCGCATCAGGTAAATGCCCATTTTCAGTGCGGCGAGAACATTCTCGCCCGGCGCGGGAATATCGGTGATGGGCAGCGGGGGCCGATAGCCGCTCTCGGCGAGCGCGAGAGCGTCGGCCCTGGCATCGTGCAGCAGGCGCTCGCGATTCATGGTGATGCTGTCGGTGGGGAGCAGCAGGTCCAGAGCCTGCGCTTCATACGCAGAGGTGGAGACCTTAGCTGTCGCGATGTTCTCGAAGATGGTGCGCATGGTGTGGTGCAACTCGACGGAGTCACTGCGCGATGCAGCCGGCGCAGCGGAGGCAGCCAGCGAGACGGCGCGCAGGGTCATCTCCTTGCAGCCGCCGCCGGCCGGGATGAGGCCCACGCCGGTTTCCACCAGGCCCATGTAGAGTTCGAGATGCGGACGGCGTTTCGCCGCGTGCATCGTTACTTCCGCGCCGCCGCCGAGAGTGAGACCGAAGGGCGCGACCACCACCGGCCGCGGACAGAGCTTGATCGCCTGCGTCATCTGCTGGAAGGCGCGGATGTACATCTGGATTTCATCCCACTCTTCGTCCTGAGCGGCGAGCAGAAGCTGCACAAGATTGGCGCCGGCGGAGAAATTTGCGGCGTCGTTGGTGACAACGAAACCGCGGAAGTCGCGCACGGCCTGGCTTTCGGGACCCAGGTTCTGGCGCATGAAGTTGACGATGTCCCCGCCGAGCGCGTTCATCTTCGTGTGGAACTCGATGCAGGCAATGCCGTCGCCAATATCAATCAGCGACGCGCCGGGATTCTCGGCCACGATGCCACGAGAGCGCTTTGCGCGACTGAGCGTGATCACCGCGGACGGGCCTTCGACCGGAAGGTAGTTACCGCCGCCCGGATCGAAGTATTCGGCGCCACCCTTGCTGTACCAGCTGTGATGGCCGGATTTCAGCAGACTCACGAGAGCCGGCGGCATCTCCTGTCCCTTGTCGCGCAACTGGGCAACGGAGTCCTCCACGCCGGCTGCATCCCACATCTGGAAAGGGCCCAGTTCCCAGTTGAAGCCGGTGCGCATGGCGCGATCGATGTCGGCAATACTGGCGCTGATTTCGCCGACGCGGTTGGCCGCGTACAGCCACAACTCAGGAAGGATCTGCCGGTAGAACGCCGCGGCCTTGTCCTTCTCCGGATTGCCGCTGAGCAGAGTGCGAATACGTTCGGGCAGATTCTCGATCGGCTTGGCCATGTCGAGCGCGGGAATGCGTGGCTTCTGCGCGGGCCGGTATCCGAGCGTCGCCGGATCGAGCACGAGGCGCTCTTCGCCTTCGGCTCCTTTTTGTTTCTTGTAGAAACCCTGGCCGGTTTTGTCGCCAAACCATTTGCGTTCGAGCATCTGCTCGAGGAATCCGGGCAACTGCACGTCGGAGCGCTCGTCGTGAGTATTGGAGGCGAAATTGCGAACCACGCTGCCGAGCACGTCGAGGCCCACCATATCGCCGAGGCGGAAGGTCCCGGTCTTCGGCCATCCGAGCGGCTTTCCGGTGAGCGCATCGACCTCTTCGATGGCGAGGCCCTGCTTCTCCATCACGCGGATCGTGTTCAGCATGGAGAACGCGCCGATGCGGTTGGCGATGAAGTTGGGCCGGTCGTTGGCGGGAACAACGGATTTGCCGAGATGAATCTCCGCGAACTGCGCGACAGCGGCGATGGCGCCGGGATCGGCTTCGGGAGTCGCGATGATCTCCAGCAGCTGCATGTAACGGGGCGGATTGAAGAAGTGCGTGCCGAACCAGCGGCGGCGCACATCGCCGGGGAGCCCCTCGGCAATGGCGGCGACTGGCAGGCCGCTGGTGTTCGTCGTGAGGATCGCATCAGGGCGGAGGTGTGGGACGACGCGCGCCAGCAAGCCGCGCTTGATGTCGAGATTTTCAGCAACCGCCTCAATAATCCAGTCGCAGTCCTTCAGCCGGGGCAGGTCATCGTCGAAATTGCCGGTGTCGATGCGCTGCACGAAATCTGGCGAGGCGAGCGCGGCGGGCCGGGTCTTCTTCAGCGCCTCGAGAGCCTGGCGCGTGAGCCGGTTGGAATCACCGGGCTGTGCCATATCGAGCAGCAGAACACGGAAACCAGCGTTCGCCACGTGGGCGGCGATGCGGCTGCCCATGGTGCCGGCGCCCAGCACGGCAATGTGCTGGATGGCATACGATCCGCGCGCGCTGGAGGATGCGGCCGTTTCTGGAACAATCACGGCTTGCATGAAGAGTTCTCCCGGGAAGGGAATTTGCCAACCCAACAAACTATCCGATTTGCCCCGTTCCTGTCCGCCTTCGGCAGGGGCAGAAGTAAGAAGCGTCCGCGAGCTCTCGTGCCGCCTCAGTGCACCTGCCCGGCGGAGTTGGCCAGTACCACGCTTGAGAGGATCGCGGTGTCGGAGGTCGTGGGCAGGTGCGAGCAGAAGCCAATTCCGGCGTAGAAAGGCGGGTCCAGGTGCAATTGGATGGGGGGACCGAATTGGTGCATGGGCTCACCTTCCAGGCTGACGAAGAGGGCGAAGGCGTCGCCCCGTTTTTCGATGCCGATCCGTTTGGCCATCACTGGGACGAGGCTGTCGGGGGTGGCGCCGCCGGGCTGCCCGCGTCCGCCGATGCGGAACTCCATGTCGCTCATACGTGCGTTCTTCTCCGGTCGTTGAGCCAGGTGAACCATGCCCAGGCCATGCAGCGCGACCACGGCCTCTTTGGAATCGTCATCCAGACTCTGCCGAACGACGAGGACGGCTTTGCGGTCGCCATAGCCTTTGGGATCGGGAAAAGAAATATCGGCGGCGAGCGAGAGATCACCGGACATTTTCTTCCAGAGGAAGCGGAACTCGTCACGGGTGTACCAGATGTTGTAACCGGCGGAATGAATGGTGTATTGGCCGCTGGCCGCATCGTAGCTGGCGCTGCCGGGGACCAGAGCGGATCCGATGTCCGACTGCGCGTCAAAGAGGCCGATCGGCGAGTCGAAGTTGCGGCTGGGGCGATGGAAATCCGGCGGCGGAGCGACCTGCGCGTGCGTCGCGGAGCCGGGCTGCGCCCAGTCAGGAGCCTGCGGTGGAGTCGATGCGGATTGGCCGCTGCTGAGAACGGCGGCACTGCAAAACAGCGAGAGGACAAGGGCGCAACGTACTGGAAGGCTCATCGAGATCATCCTACGCGCCCTCCTGTACGCTGAGTCTATGGGCGAGACGCGCAGGGCGCTGTACGCCGCGTGGATCAGCGGGGTGCTCATGCTGGCAGTGGCATCGGCCGCCGCACAGCGGGATCCGACGGGGCGCTATGCGGCGCCGGCGGATGGGCAGCCATTGTGCGCGCTGAAAATTCATGTGACCGGATTTCGCAACGCGAAAGGCCACGCCGGAGGAACCGTTTTTGCGTCGCCCCAGGGCTGGCCGGAGGACACCAGCAAGGCTGTGGTCCACGGAGGGTTTCCGATTGAGGACGGGCAGGCGACGGAGGTATTTCCGCTTCCAGCTGGGAAGTATGCCATCGCGGTGATCCACGACGAGAACGGCAACCACAAGCTGGACCGCAACTTCCTGGGGATTCCGAAGGAAGGGTTTGGATTCGCGAATAATCCCCGGGTGCTGATGAGCGCACCGCCGTTTCAGGCAGCGTCCACACAGGTGAGCTGCCCCGAGACACAACTCGAGATCCGGTTGATTTACAAATGAGTGCGGTCGAATAGAACCGGAACTCAGCCGGCTGTGGAGCCATGCGCAGGAGGCGGCGGAGGCGCCTGCGGAGCTTCGGCCGATTTGCCGCCGGGATTGACGAGATCGCGCAGCTCCTTGCTGGGCTTGAAATAAGGAACTTTCTTAGCAGGGACTTCCACGCGCGTGCCGGTCTTGGGATTGCGTCCGATACGCGGCTTTCGCTGGCGAATGCGGAAGCTGCCGAAGCCACGAATCTCAATCTTGTCGCCGGCGCGGAGCGCACCGATCACGGAGTCGAAGATGGTTTCGACGATCACTTCGCTGTCGCGCCGCGTGAGATCCCCGAGTTTCGTTACTTCTTCAACAAGATCCGCTTTCGTCATAGCAGGCGTCGCTCCTGAAATGGTCTAACGCTGCACCCATAGTAGATGCAAACCGCTGGCCTTGCAAAGTCAAGGATTTGCGGCACTTTTCGCGGGACGGAACGCCATCTGGCGACTTCAGCGCCAGAGGAAGTAGAAGCCGACGTGCTTTTCGGCCAGCTGCTGCGGGCTGGGGATCAGGTCGTCGGCGTCCGAGGTGACGATGTCCAGCAGTCCTCGGTGGCGGACGTACGGCTTGACGACGCTGGGTTCGCCGGAGATGCCGACGGATTTAGCGGTTTCGAGCAGCGCCTGGCGGAATCCCCCGGTCTGGTCGATGAGGTGCAGCGGGAGCGCCTGTTCGCCGGTCCAGACCTGGCCGGTGGCCAGGGTCTTCACCTGTTCGGGTGGCAGATGGCGGCCGGCCGCTACATCGGAAATGAACTGGCCGTACATGTCATTGACCAGCGACTGGAAATACGTGCGTTCTTCCGGAGTCATCTCGCGGGAGGGATCGCCCGCATCCTTGAGCGCGCCGGCGTGGATCACTTCGGGCTTCAGCTTCGCCCACTTGAGCAGGTCGCCGTAATTGGTCCACTCCATAATGACTCCGATGGAGCCGACGACGCTGGCCTGATTGGCGTAGATCTTGTTCGACGCAGAGGCGATGTAATAAGCGCCGCTGGCCCCGACGCTTTCCACGGCAGCCACGATGGGCTTCTTCTTCTCGTCGCGGATGCGCAGGACTTCGTGGTAAATCTCCTGCGAGGGCGCGGCGGCTCCGCCTGGCGAATTGATGTGCAGGATGATGGCCTTGATGGAGTCGTCCTGATCGAATTTGCGCAGCTGATCAACGGTGGTGTCGGCAGAGAGGATGATCCCGTCAATGTCCACTACGGCGATGTTGCCGCCCGTAAAGGATGCGAACGAGGCTCCCGGGCCGGCGGCGCTGCGAACGGCCAGAATCACAAATATGGCGCCGATGAAGCAGAGTCCCAGGAACAGGATGCATCCGCCCACGACCCACGGCCAAACGCGATGCCGGCGCGGCGCTGCTGGCGGCGGAGGATAGGCCTGCCAGGACGGACCCGGGTAAGGAGGTTGCGGCGCGTTGACGGGTTCGGCGGAGGCGGGCTGCTGCTGGCCGGGATCGTCCATGCGGCGAGTGTAGCACCGGGCCCGAACGGCAGAACGGCCCGTTTTCGGATCGGAATACCAGGCTGAAATTAAGTCGCGCTGGTTTTGAGCATCTGTTCGGCGTGACGCAGCGAGGTGTCGGTCACCTTGGCGCCACTGATCATGCGGGCAATCTCCTCGGTGCGCTCGGCGGACGTAAGCAGGCGGATGGACGTTTGCGTGCGGCGCTGCTTCTCTTGTTTTTCAATGAGGAAGTGCTGATCGGCAAAGGCGGCGATCTGCGGCAGGTGCGTGATGCACAGCACCTGCTGGGCGCGCGCGAGCGCCTTCAGCTTTCGGCCGACAGCTTCGGCGGCACGACCGCCGATGCCGATGTCAATTTCATCAAAGACCAGCGTGCGCGGAACCTGGGTCTTCTTCGTACGCGCGCGGCTGGCGCCCTCTTCGACGCTGACTTTGAGAGCCAGCAGCACGCGCGACATCTCGCCGCCGGAGGCGATTTCGTCGAGCGGTTTCAGCGGTTCGCCGGGGTTCGTTGCGATGCGGCACTCCACCTCATCCCAGCCATGCGCGGACCACGCGGCGGAGTCCTCATTCGGGACGACGGCGATGGAGAAACGCGCCTTCATGGCGAGATCGTTGATGTGTGCCTCGGCGAGCTTCTCAAGCTTTTTGGCGGCGGCGGCTCGCTCTCCGGTAAGAGCGTGAGCGGCGGACCGGTAAACAGCCGCCGCTTTGTCCAGATCGGAGCGCAGGGACTGGATGATTTCGTCGCGATTTTGAATCTCGGCGAGCTTGCGGCTGACATCTTCTCCAAAGGCAATCACATCGGCCAGAGTTGATCCGTACTTGCGTTTCAGACGATCGAGCAGCGCGAGTCGATCCTCGATTTCGCCAAGCCGCTCCGGCGAGGCGTCGATGGAGTCGGCGTATTCGCGGACCGTGCCGGCAACATCTTCGACGGTGGCGCGAGCGGCGGCGATCTGCTGAGCAGCCTCGGTGAATTTCGAATCATAGCGCGCCAGTTCTTCGAGATGCTTTTGCGCGGTCATCAGCGCCGTTTCGGCTGATCCATCGTCTTCATACAGGACGTTGTTGGCGCCGACGGCGGCGGTGCGCAGCTTTTCGGCGTTGGCGAGGACGCGCTTCTCGGTTTCGAGGGCCTCGTCTTCGCCGCACTGCGGGGCGGCGGATTGAATCTCACGCGCCTGAAAGGACCAGAGGTCGGCGAGCCGCAGACGATCCTGCTCGTCGCGCTCCAGCTCCGCGAGTCGATCCTGAATCTCCTGCCAGCGTCCATGGGCCGCTCCCACAGCGTCCAGCGAGGTCCCTGCGAACCGATCGAGGAGAAGCCGCTGCTGGGCGGGGTCGAATCCGGACAGCGTCTCCGACTGCGCGTGGATCAGCGCCAGCTCCGGGGCAAGCTGGCGCAGCACCGCCACCGTGGCGGGCTGGTTGTTGACGAAGACGCGGCCTTTCCCATTCTCAAGAATCTCGCGGCGCAGGATGATCTCGGCGCCTTCGCCATCGATACCGTTCGCCTCAAGGATCGCGTCGGCGCCGGGCGTGCTCTCGAAGACGCAGGAGAGCACGGACCGGTCGGAACCATGGCGGATGATGTCGGTCGAGGCTTTCTGTCCCATCAACAGGGCGACGGCATCGACCAGGATGGACTTGCCCGCGCCGGTTTCGCCGGTGAGCAGGTTCAGCCCCGGGCCGAATCCGGCAATGGCGTGGTCGATGACCGCGTAGTTCTCGGCTCGAAGTTCGAGCAGCATGGGAGCGTCTGGGGGCAGCATATCAGGATCGTGAGGGGACAACGGCGCGATGGGCAGGAGTTGCCCGGGGCTGAGCCTCGAGTATCACTGCCATCGCATCGGGCGGCCGTACGATGGGGCCGTTCGAAGAAGCAAGCCGGCAGGTGCATGGCAACGCATCAGAGCTCAGGAACTGATCATTGCTTCTGAGGACCGCCTGCTGGGATATGTAATGGTATCAATGCAATCGGCCGTTTGTTTTCCGGCGAGGGCGTATGTCCCCGACGCCGGGCGCTGCTCTTGCTGCTGTGCTTCGATTCGCTCTGGGAGCCAATTCAGGAGGGTGCGCCATTCGTAATAGGTTCGTAAACGTTTCCGGAAACAGCGGATTCGCCAGGCTCGCGGACTATGATCGCAATAGAAGCTGGCGAACTCCCTCTGGACCGCAGCCGTGCCGTAGAGCTTCTGGCACGCGTCCCCGAACCGCTACTGCGCTCAGTGAGATCCCCTCCTCCGGTTCGAAGAAAGGCCCCAGACCCGATGCGTGTTCACCTCGTCAATCCGAGCGACAATTCCTTTGGCACGGCTGTCATCACACCGCGGTGGCTCTTCGTTTTGGCCGCCGCCACGCCCGCCAGTGTCGGAGACCCCATCCTGGTCGATGAGTCGCTGGAACCAATCGATCCCACCACCCTGCACCCCGGCGACATTGTTGGCATCAGCGTCCACACCGGCAACGCGCTGCGCGGATATGAAGTAGGCCGCATGGCGCGCGAACGCGGCGCGTGGGTCGTGTACGGCGGCATTCACGCCACCCTCTACCCTGAGGAAGCCTTCGAGCGCGGGCACGCTCACTCGGTCGTGAGCGGAGACGGGGATCTCGTCTGGGCCTCCGTGGTGACCGATTGCCTCGCCGGCGCCCCCGGCAGGATCTACGAAGGCGGACGCATATCCGGCGACGATTTCCTGCCTGCCCGCTGGGATCTCATGCAGCCCAGGAAGTATATGTGGGCCTCCGTGCAAACCACCCGCGGATGCCCCAAGCATTGCTCCTTCTGCAGCGTCTGGCGCACCGATGGGCAGAAGCCGCGCCCGCGCCGCTACCAGAGCGTGATTGACGAGATCATCACGCTGCGCCGTCTCGGCTTCCACGTCATCGCGCTCGCCGACGACAATTTCTACCCTGTCACCCACACCGACCTTCGCCTGGCGCGCGAGCAGAATAACCTCGCCCGTCTCGAAGAGCTCAATGCCATCCGCGTCGACCGTTTCCACCTGATGGAGGAGCTTGCCAAGCTCCCCAAAGACATGGTGTTCTTCACCCAAATCACCATGGAAGCCGCCGAAGACGGCGAATACCTGGAGGCTATGCGCCGTGCCAACATCAAAGGCGCGCTGGTCGGCGTGGAAGCCGTCACCCCCGAAGGCCTCAAAGCTGTCTTCAAGGACTGGAACTGCTCAGGGGATGCGCTGGTCCGCCAGCTCCAGACCTTCAAACAGCACGATGTACATGTGCTTGGGTCGTTCATCTTCGGTTTGCCGACGGACAAGCCCGCCACGTTCGACGCCACCGTCGAAGTGGCCGTGCGCGCCGGCGTCACGTTTGCCCAGTTTGTCATGATGACGCCTTTCCCCGGCACGGTCGATTTCATCCGCTGGGAAAAAGAGCAGTCGGTCTCGCCGACCATGGTTGGCGATGTGCCGGTCACGCGCTACTGGCTGATCCCCATCGAAGTCCGCCCCAAGATGTTCACCCCGCATCCCTCCATGAGCTCCGACGAGATTCGCGAGCGGACGCAGCGCGTGTGGGACAAGTTTTACGCCTGGAACCTGATCTGGAAACGCTCCGCCTGTACACCCAATCTGCGAGCCCGCCTCGCGTTTGTATTTCTCTCCAAGCTCTACCGGCAGATGTACGCGGGAACCGGCATCTCCACCGACAGCGCTCGACGGCGGAAAGCCAAGCGCTGGGCGCGCTGGACTGCGCGCCAGTGTCGCAAGCTTTTTCACGCGAAGCCCATGCCGGAGCTGCAGTATCCAGAGTGGAACAGGAATCTCGCAGCGGCTCCGCGCCCGGACCTTCTTCAGATCCAAAGCCGGGCGGACTGAGTGCCTGCTGCTCGCTCGTGTCCTTGCTCAGCCCTGCTGTTTTTCCACGGCCTTTTTCGTTACAACGGCGACGCCGGCTTCCGTCATGCAATAGCGCGATGCATCAGCAACGGGGTCAAAGCCGATTGACAACCCTTCAGGGATCTGAACACCCTCATCGAGGATCGCTCTCCGGATCATGCACTTTGCACCCACCGTGCAATTGTCGAACAGAATAGAGTCCTCAACCATGGCCCCGGAGTGGATCCTGACCCCGCGGCCCAGCACGGAGCCGGAAACCGAACCGCCGGAAAGAATGCATCCGCCGGAGATGATGGAGCCCGTGGCATGGCCGGGCCGTCCCTGTTCGTCAAACGTGAACTTCGCGCTGGGATCCGGGTAGCTCGCCGTGCGAATTGGCCAATGTGGGTTATAGAGATTGAGTGCCGGAAACAGGCCGCACACATCCCTCTGTGCTTCGTAATAGGCATCCAGAGTGCCCACATCGCGCCAGTACGCGGGAGCCGGAGCGGGCTCGCCCGGAATCACATTCGTTTGAAAGTCGTAGGCGCGCATGTTGGTGCGTCCCAGCATTCCGGGCAGGATGTCTCGTCCAAAATCGTGGCGGCTGTTCCGTCGCTGGGCATCCGCATGCAGTTCCCGGTACAAAACTTTGGCCGAGAAAATGTAATTGCCCATCGAGGCATAAATCATTCCGGGGACGCCAGGGATCGAAGGCGCATGCTCGCTCTTCTCGTGAAAAGCGTGGATCGCTCCGCCCGCATCGGCCTCAATGACTCCAAACGCCGTCGCGAATTCGTGCGGGACAGGAATCGCCGCCACGGTCACATCCGCGTGCATCCGTTCGTGAAACTCGATCATGTGCTGGACGTTCATTCGGTAGATATGGTCAGCGCTGAAAATGGCTACCAGACCATCTTCCGGGACATCGAGGAAAGACAGGTTTTGAAAGATAGCGTCGGCTGTTCCTCGATACCACGAGTCATCTTCCGTCCTCATCTGCGCAGGCACCGGGATGATGAACTGTTCCTGGAGAATTCCGCCAAATTGCCAGCCATCTCGCAAATGCCGCAACAGGGAGTGGCTGCGGTACTGCACCAGCACGTAAATCGCACACAGGCCAGAGTTGATCAGATTGCTCAGAGCGAAATCGATGATCCGGTATTTGCCGCCGAAAGGGACGGCCGGTTTTGCCGTGTCTTCCGTCAGGGGCAGGAGACGATTTCCGGCGCCCCCGGCGAGGACGAATGTCACGACTCTGTTTGCCATCTGAGAAGCCTTTTAGCCGCGCAGCACGCCGTCTCGGAACTCGCTCGTTATCGAACGGCGCCCTCATCGGCGATGCGGTTTGATCTTCCTGCGCAGTCTGCAGCGAATCCGAAGCCGATGGATCACTCGCTGAATGGAACGCCAAACATCAGGAGGGCCGTCGAGGGTGGGCGATGCCGCGCGCCGACCAGTGTCGGATTCCGGCCCATGGTTTTCCAGACAAGGAGCGCGCTGGCGTTCATGTACAACAGCCGGACCTGGTCCGGGGTGGTGCCGCGCTCGGTGTAGATGCTGATCGTCGTCAGAAGCTCCATCTGACCGGATTCAACCAGATAAGTCCCCATGCTCAGGGGCGGCGCGTTTTGGAGGTCCTGTACTTCATCGCTGTTCTGCGCGACTACCTGATAATTCATCGTCTTCGGAGGATGCTCTGCATTCAGTCTGGACCAGAGATCGTTCGAAGTATGGCGGGACGAAAACTGCTGGTTCCCCATGATGAGGTCTCCCGCTGTATCGTCGGCCTCGTGTATCGCGTCGTGTTGCCCATTGGCATACTCTGTATTGCTCATGTCTGAGTCCTTGCAAACCAGTAATAGCGCCGCCAGCAGTTGACGCAGCGAACGGCCCGCAGGCTGAAAGGGGCGAGCAGCCTGTCCTGCCACTCCGGCTCGGCGGTTTTAAATTCGACAGAACTGCAGAGAGGACACTTTCTTCTCACCCACAGCAGCTGCGGCATCACAGGAGGTCCCTTAAGCACAGAAGTCCGGCTCAGCCAGTCATTCTGCTGATATGCCGCGTGTGCAGTGTCGCTTTGGCGACCCGCAAACCGAGGTATCGCGAGACGCGCACCGCGGCGAGTTCCGCTGCATTGAACCGCGCGCCGGTCTGCGACAATGCGCGAGCAATCGCCCGATGGGTGGCCGCTTCATCGGTTCGGCCGCAACCCAGCCGGGTGCAAGCCGAATGGATCCACATAAACTCCCATCCAGCATCTCGTACGGCACGATCCAGCTGCGCAGGCGCCGCATCTTCGGCAACCATCCACGCCTTATTGAACGAGGTCTGCTTCAGGTGAAGGACGCGCGGCAGAATGGAGCCAACCCGAACAAAGATTGCAGGCGACCGTATCATGAAGGGCTCCCTGAGTTACCAGGCTTCGCCGGAATTTCAGCAGAATCTCCGTCCCGTGGATTCGTCACTGCTTCAGTGACTGGACCGGCTTGGCTGTCAGCTTCATCGGCCCTGCTCTCCCGCATCTTGCTTGCGCGGTGGGGCGCAGCATCCTGCCGCGCTGGTCCGGGAGGGAATATCGAGGTAGTGTGTGACCGCGCAGACCGATGGCTCTTCACATCGGATTTCCTGATGAGACTCAGAGAGGCTCCAGTCGATCGGTTGCGTGCCTGAAAGTTGCTCGTCTGAGCGGAGCGCAGTGGCTGGAGGCGAGGAAGGGAATAACTACCTGTTCAGTATACGCCGAATACCAACCCAGCCCCGCGAACCCGCCACTCGGTGGCCAGTCCTTCTATCCCGGCACGCAGGGCATCTCGGGCCAGCCTCGAGAAACCCTTAGCACGGACTAATACCGATAGCTGCCGCCCCTGCCCGATCCACCGCGGTTGCCATCCCGACCGCCGGAGCGTCCGCCGCCATAGCCTCCGCCACCAGAGCCGGGAGCTTTGGGCCGCGCTTCGTTGACGATCAGGGCACGTCCGCCCACCTGGGTCCCATTCAGCGCGGTAATCGCCGATGCCGCCTCGCTGTCGCTGCTCATTTCAATAAAGCCAAAGCCGCGCGAGCGACCGCTGTCGCGTTCCGTGGCCACTTTGGCGCTTTCCACGGCGCCATGCGATTCGAATAACCGACGCAGTTCCTCATCGGTTGCGTCGAAGGACAAATTGCCCACATACAGCTTCTTCATTGGAGTTCTCTTTTGGGTTGGGCTGTTTCGGTGGCAGCCATGGTGGTATCGGAGAGCGGCTCGGACTCGGATGCGATTTCCGGGTTCGAACCGAATTCGCCGGATTCCGAACCCGGCGGAGATTCGCGCTTTTCCAGCTTGCGCTGGAGTTTGCGCTGCTGTTTAGCCTGCTGCTTTTCCTGACGAGCGCGCTCCTTTTGCCGTTTGGCAAAGGTTGCGCTGGAGCGTGGTGCCAAGACTACCTCCTTTTGCTCCGCCGACTCGGAGGGTTCGCGGTTTCTGCTTCCTCAGCAACTGCGGTTCCGGCCGGAACGGAATCGCGTTCGTCGCGCAGGAGGTGGATAAACGAGCCGGGCAGGAAGTTTTGGATCGCAGCAGACTCCCAGCGCCGCCATGGACTTCGGGAGTCATTCAGACCCGATCAGAGTCCCTGAACGCTCTCTGCCTGCAGGCCCTTCAGGCTGCGGATGGCCGCAAACTGTACGCGCTGCCCCTGGTGGAGTGTTCGTATGCCGGCGGCAAGAATCGCCGCCTGATGCACAAAAATTTCCCCGCCTTTATCGCGGAGGATGACGCCGTACCCTTTCGCATCGTTGAACCACTTGACGCTTCCTTCTTCCATGCGCACAGCTCCTGACTAAAATTCCGGCGGAGATAGGCGGGACGGAGAGTCGCAGGGAAGGAAACGCCAGACTCGGATCGGGTCAAGCTTCGCTAGACCTATCCAGAATACACCGGAAAACGACACGGTGCTGCCAGGCAGCGAGAACGTCACCAAGGCTGTTGACTCGAGGGCGGACGCCTCCCGACATCTGTGGCGGGCGACTCCGCTGCTCAGGCCGGTGTGATCAGCAGAGGTTCGATAAGAGGCGGCGGCACCGGATCGGGAAGAACCGCGGATGCATACCGGCCCTCAGAGACATCAGAGAATGCCTGATTCGCGGTGTCCTCTGTTCGCGTTGAGTTGACATGATGCACGCGCACAGCCCGAATCACGATCGACGCGAGAAGAAAACGATTCTTGATGGCGCTTCCGGCGGAGTACACCAGGCTGGACCGCATAGCTGCCTCTTTTCCGGTATTGCTGCGTTTGCTGCGAAGCCGGGCTCGAGGCACGTACCCCAATGGGGGTCCGCCTGTCGGGAAGCTCCGGTCCGGCGCTGAAATGAGCCGGTCTGGAGAGCGGTCGAGGGCTGGCTGAGAGGTGCTGATCCGAGCACATACGGATCACATAGCTCCGAGCATACGCTCTTCATGCCCTTCCTCAACCATTCTTTTGAGGCAGCGGACAGCGCGATAGTACACTTAAGTTCGACCACGTCGGCGCCTCGTCCATGGTCGAATAATGCGAAAGTGGCGGAATTGGCAGACGCACCAGACTTAGGATCTGGCGGGGCAACCCGTGGGGGTTCGAGTCCCCCCTTTCGCACCAATCCCCCTGATCAGCCTGCATCGCGCCAGCCGCCCGGATGCCGCACTTCCGGTGCAACTTCAGTGGGATAGCAGCCCCTGCCCCGCTTTGATATTCATAAATCCCCTCCCCCGCCATGTGTTTTGCCGGTGTAGATAACGCTATTCATTGTGTATGGGAGAGTGTCCATGGACGATTGGCGCCGATATATAGAAACCAGGATTCTTCGCGATCGGCTGGAAGACCAGGTCGCATTCTGCAAGCAACGTCTTCGCAATGGTGACCTGAACAGCCTGGAAGGGCGATCTCTGAAGCAGGAACTCACCGAGTGCCAGACCGTTCTGAATGATTTTGTGAGCCGCATGGGGCTCAATTAAGAGAGAACGGCGCACCGGCACGCCCGATGCGCAGCAGCCAATCCGGGATTCGATTCCCCCTTTCGCACCCATCTTCGGAGGGCAGTGGCAGCGCCGATGAGTGAAGATGTTTCCCCGCAGGCTCCTCAGGCAAGCCCGGTAGCCTGGAAGAAAATTCTCCTTGCCTCGGCGGGCTTTGGCGCCGGCTTCGCGATTCTCCTGACGATCTCAGCCTTAATCGCCGTATGGCTGGCTCACCGGCCTAAGCCCTGGAACTCAACAGCGATCACCGCCAAGCCAAACCATCTCGTGGTCGAAACCGCGGGAGAGGAGCTCCATTTCCGTTTTCGATACGCTCTCACCAACCATACCGGGGGGGACTATATCGTTGTCGGTCCTGAAAACGCCGCATTGATGAAGAAAATCCCCGAGGATTCTTCGCTGCAGCGGCTGGATGGGGCGACCTGGGACGATACCCTTCGCATCCCCGCCGGGCAGAGCGTCAACGTCATTTTCGATGTGCCGATCAAACTGGCCGACTTCAACACCAGCGCGGCAGACCTCAATGGAGACGATCAGAGCTCCGATCAGATGCCTGCGAAGTATTCGCAGTTCGTCGGCAGCCGCTTAAAGGAAATGAACGGGCTGGTGCTCATCGATTACGCCAACCGGTACCGGATCGACCTGCCGAGAGACTGGGACACAGCGAAGTAGCTCCAGGCTTGGCGTGGTTTTCTACCGCGGCCCTTTTCGCGACGGACCGATGCCGGGCGTTTCCATCTTCGCAATACGGTAGTCTTGTCCATGACTATGAATCCCTCCCATCCGCAACCCAAAGTGCAGCTCAGTCAGACTCCGGAATACCGGGAGGTCTATGCGAACAGCGTCCAGGTGCGCGTCAGCGTTTGGGACTTTCATCTGGTCTTCGGGCTGGTGCATCAGGAGACACCTGAACAGGTGAATGTGCAGAATTCGCTGGGCGTGTACATGAGCCCGCAGCAGGCCAAGGCGCTCTTTAATATTCTCGGGCAGAACCTGGCGCAGTACGAGCAGACCTTTGGACAGCTGGCGCTGGAGCCGCAGCCGCCAAAAGGGCCGGTGCACTAAGCCGGTGGCACCGGCAGGCAAAAGCGGGCCGCGGGTCGCTCTCAAGCGGGTTCCGCTCTGGGCTGTGCTGGCGGCCCTCTTCGCCGTGGTGCTCGCGCTGCACGCACCGTTGTTGCGGCTGCCGTACTACTGGGACGAAGCGGGGTATTACATCCCTGCCGCGTACGATTTCTTCCGCAGCGGAACAATGATTCCGTACTCGACGCAATCAAATGCGCATCCGCCGCTGCCGTCGCTGGTGCTGGCAGGGGCCTGGAAGGTTTTCAAATTTGCGCCGCTGGCCACGCGGGCGACGATGTGCTTCGTCGCGGCGATCGGTCTGGCTGCAGTGTGGCGGCTCGCGCTGATCACCACTCGGAAGCATTCTGTTGCTACCGCGACGGTCGCGCTGACCGCGCTCTATCCGGTATGGTTCGCGCAAAGCTCGCTCGCGCATGCGGATCTGTTTGCCGCGGCGGCGACCTTGTGGGCTCTCGCCTTATTGCTGGAGAAGCGAATCTGGCCGTCTGCCTTGTGCTTTGCGCTGGCGGCGCTCTCCAAGGAGACGGCGATTGTCACGCCCCTCGCCCTGGCGGTGCTCGAGAGCTGGCGAAGAAGTCCGCGTCGCCGGCGCATTCTCACCGTCACTGCGCTGCTCTCGCCGCTGCTGCCGCTGGCGGGCTGGTATGTGTACCACTGGCGACGCATGGGGTATGTCTTCGGGAATCCTCAGTACGTGCGCTACAACGCAACGGCGACCCTGGCGCCGGAGCGCGTGCTGCTGGCGCTGGGCTATCGGCTGCTGCACGTGACCGGGCACATGAATATGTTTGTGCCGGTGGCGCTGATGCTCGCCTGTGTGTTGCTGCCGCCGATTGAGGAGAGCCCCGGACGCCTGCGTGAGCGAATTGCTCCCGCACACCAGGCGGTGTTCTATGTCGTGATCGCGGCGAATGTGGTGCTGTTCTCATTGCTCGGAGGCGCGCTCCTGACGCGCTATCTGCTGCCGCTGTATCCGCTGGTGCTGCTGCTGGCGGTGAACACGTTCCGGCGGCGGATCCTTGAGTGGACATCGCTGGTGGCGCTGAGCGCAGCTGCGTTTGTGGTGGGTCTGTTCGTCAATCCTCCGTACCGCTTTGCCCCGGAGGACAATCTGGAGTACGTCACGGTGGTGCACCTGCACCAGGCGGCGATCGCTCAGGTGATGGAACACTTTCGCGGCGCGACGGTCCTGACGGCCTGGCCGGCCGCCGATGAACTGACCAAGCCGGAACTGGGTTATGTGCAGAGGCCCGTGCCGGTGGTGGAGATCGACAATTTTTCAGCGGAAGAAATGCGCCGGACCGCGGAGCTGCCGCAGACCTGGTCGGTGGCGCTGGCATTCTCCACCAAGTACGACCCCGCACGTCTGCCCTTTGTCTTCGGGAGTCGGGGCGAGGCGTGGGACAGCCGTTATTTCGACTTCCATCGCGACTTGCCGCCAGGCATCATCGCGCGCCTGCTGGGCGGAAGGGTCGCCTGGGGGGAGGCTCATAAAGGCGAGTGGGTCGCGTTGCTGCAATTCGAGTACATACCGGATGCGCGCCAGGCACGATCAGCGGGCGCGGGCCGCTAGCTCCGACACACCGTCGGCTTCCCGGTACAGAACCGTTTCAAGCGCAGGGAAGGCGGTGCGCAGCTCATCCGGATGCAGGGCGTATTGCGTCGATTTGCCGTTGGTGAAGCGCGCATTTTCCGAAGTGTAGGTCTTGTAGACGAGCAGACCGCCGGGAGCGAGCAGGGCGGGGAGGTCAGCGAACGCTTCCCGAGCCAGAAACCAGAAAACGGTGATCAGGTTGAAGTGGATTCCTGAGCGCGTTGCCCAGGCCACGGTTTCCGCCAGGGATTCGCGACGGAAGTCCACCTGGACCGACGCTTCGGCGCAGCGCTGTCGCGCCAGGGCGATTCCCTCATCGGAGACGTCGCTGAGCGTGACGCGCCAACCGTGCTGGGCCAGCCAGAGGGCATGACGTCCGGCGCCTCCGGCAAGGTCCAGTGCGCTGGCGGGACGCAGGTCGGAACAGACCTCGAGGAGAAACGGATCGGGGGCGACCAGCTGAGCCTCGCCGGCAAGAAATTTAGCGTTCCATCGATCGCGATCGGGGTTCATTGGTGCTTTGAATGCCGCCCTAAGCGCCTGCAACGGCGGGAGTAAACATCGATTGTGCTCTCTGCGGCCTGTGCTCGCGTGGGGTCCCGGACAGGCGCGGGGCTTGAGGTTACTCCGCTATACTCAGAAGGGCATGGCGGCACAAAAAAAATTCTACATCGAGACGTTCGGCTGCCAGATGAACGTGCATGACTCGGAAAAGGTCATTGGCACGCTGCAGCAGCAGGGCTACGCTCGTGTGGAGAGCGAAGAAGACGCCGACCTCATCCTGTACAACACCTGCTCGATCCGCGACAAGGCGGAGCAGAAGGTGTTTCATCGGCTGAATGACTACAAGGCTCTGGTTCGGCAGGGCAAGCGGTTTGGGGTCCTCGGCTGTGTGGCGCAGCAGGAGGGCGAAAAGATCTTCGAGCGTGCGCCGCATGTCTCCCTGGTCTCCGGATCCGCTTCCTACCGCAAATTGCCGGAGATGCTGGTGCAGATCGAGCAGGGCGCGACGCGCGTTACCGGACTCGATGACCGGCAGACCGATGAGACCTTCGAGACGGAGTTTACGGCGCGCTCGAATCCGCATCGCGGATACATCACGATCATTGAGGGCTGCGATAAATTCTGCGCTTACTGCGTGGTGCCGTATACCCGGGGAAAAGAGCGCAGCCGCCGGTCGGAGTCGGTGCTGGCGGAAGCCCGTCGAATGGCGGACGCCGGGTTTACCGAGGTTCAGCTGCTGGGGCAGAATGTGAACTCGTATCGCGATCCGGAAGGGAAGCGGAGCTTCGCGGAGTTGCTGGCCGCTGTGGGCGAGGTGCCGGGGATCCGGCGCGTGCGCTTCACCACCTCCCACCCGCGGGACTTCACCCGCGACATCGTCGATGCCATCGATGCCGTACCGACGCTCTGCGATCACGTGCATTTGCCGGTGCAGAGCGGTTCGAGCCGGGTTTTGCGCCTGATGGCGCGCGAATATTCGCGCGAGCAGTACCTGGAACGCATCGCATGGATTAAGGGCGCGAAGCGGCCCATCAGCATGACGACTGACATCATCGCGGGCTTCCCGGGCGAGACGGAGCAGGATTTCGAGCAGACCATCGACTTGCTGCAGTCAGTGCAGTATGACGGCGTCTTCGCGTTCAAGTACTCGCCGCGGCCGAATACGCCGGCGGTGTCCATGCCAGACTCGATTCCCGACGAGCAAAAGTCGAAGCGGTTGCAGATTCTGCTGGACCGCCAGCGGGAGATCCAGCGGGCGAATTACGAAAAGCATCTTGGTCAGGTGCTGGAGGTCATGGTCGAAGGCCTGAATCCGGCGCGCGGACAGGTGGTGGGGCGCACCTCCCAGAACAAGACGCTGAACTTCACGACGAGCCAGCCCATTGCTCCGGCGCCTGGCGTCTATTTGCCTGTACGGGTGACAAAAACCTTCCCCAACAGTCTGGTTGGAGAAGCGGTCGTTCAGGGGGCGTAATGGAAGTCGAGATGAAAATCCGGGGTCTGATGGTCGACCCTTCGACCAATATGCCGGTCGTGATCCTGAAGGATCCGAACAGCGATACGGTTCTGCCCATCTGGGTAGGCCTGTACGAGGCGCAGGCGATCCAGCTGGAAGTGATGAAGGCGACGACCCCGCGGCCCTACACCCATGATTTGCTGAAGAACGTGGTGATGGGCCTGAATGCCGAGGTGCGGCGGGTGGTCGTTTCCGAGCTGCGCGGCGACACCTTCTATGCGGTGATCTGGATGGAGCAGAACGGCGAGGTGATCGCCATTGATGCCCGGCCCTCTGATGCTCTTGCCCTGGCCCTGCGCTCCGACTGCCCGATCTACGTGGCCGAAGAGGTGCTGCAGGCGGCCAAAGTCGTGCCCAACGCCGAAGTTCAGGCCAGCGAGCAGGATCTGCGCCGCTGGCTCGAAAACCTGGGCGATGAGGACATGGGCAAGTACAAGATGTAGCAGGCTTGGAGCAGGTTACTTTAGTCGCCTCTACCTCCGTTATCTTGCCAGCCACGTAACCGTCACCGAGACTGGAAGCAGTTGACAACGCAGATCTGGGGAACGGGGCTGGAGAGAAGCGGGTAACTGCATCCACAGCCCCAATTTTTTGCCTTCAGTAGCCCCTGCAATCTCAGCGCATCTCAACCATCCTCTCTACGCGCGCATCGTACCTGACGAGGGGCGTGCGGTTCTCCATCGGTAAACCCGAATCGTGCGGACTGCTGCGGCCGCCCGGCCGGGACTGCGCTGTTCCCGAACGACGGCCGAACAGGACGTCTGCAATGGAATCACCCGGGTTGGGATACCATAGCCTTGGGTCACCGAGAACACATTTTTTGATGGGAGAAATACACAAATGAAAAGGTTTTTAATTGCGGCATGTATCGCCTTGATGGCCGTTCCCGTGTTGGCTCAGGATAAAGCGAAACTGGATCAGCGGCTCGAGTCGGCCCGCACAACGCTTGAAGAAATCATGGCGACGCCAGACAAGTCGATTCCGAGCTCGATCCTGTCGAATGCCCGGTGCGTAGCCGTTGTTCCCGGCCTCTTGAAAGGCGCCTTCATTGTGGGCGGCGAGTACGGTCAGGGAATAGCGACATGCCGCACCGGCCACGGCTGGAGTGGCCCGGTGTTCCTTCGCATGGCCGGCGGATCATTCGGATTCCAGATTGGCGGCAAAGGGACGGACCTCGTCCTGGTGGCCGTAAACGACAAGGGAATGCAGGACCTGCTGCAAAGCAAGTTCAAGATTGGCGCCGGAGCCTCGGCGGCCGCCGGCCCGGTAGGACGCGATGCAGGAGCATCGACCAACTGGAAGCTCCAGTCGGAACTGCTGACCTGGTCGCGTGCCAAGGGCCTCTTTGCGGGCGTAGACCTGAACGGCGTCTCCGTGACACAGAATACGGCGGACACCGAGATGCTCTATGGGGCGCCGCACTCCTTCCGGTCCATCCTGGCCGGCAGTGTACCGGTACCATCGGCTGCTGAACCCTTTGTCCGCACCGTCGCGAAATACTTCCATGAGGCCAGGGAGCAGACTGAGAGCCACTGAAGAAGCTTTGGCGCGAATCCTGGCGGGTCCCATCGCGGCCGACGTTTCGAGAATCGGGCCTTCGGACGCGATCCCGCCGGGATATACACTGACGCTTCTTCATGCGAGAAGGTCTGGAATTCGCGTTCTGCTGGACTCTGCTGAAGGTCATGGGCGCTTTGCCGCGCCGGGCAGCTCGGGGCGTCGGAGCCGCCTTGGGAGCGCTTGCGTGGCACCTGGTACCGCGCCTCCGCAGGACGGGGCTGCGTAATCTGGAGCTGGCCTACCCGGAAAAATCTGAAGCCGAGCGGAGGCGCGTTCTGGGCGCGATGTACCGCAGCCTGGGATGGCAGCTGGCCGAATTCTGCCAGATGCCGCGGTACACCCCCGAGAACACCCGGCAACTCATGCGGTATGACGGACTGGAACACTATCTTGCCGCGCGCGAGAAAGGCAGCGGTGTGCTCATCGTGACGGCGCATCTGGGCGCCTGGGAACTCTCGAGCTTCTGGCACTCGCTGATGGGCTATCCCATGACCATGGTCATTCGTCGCCTCGATAATCAGCGCATCGACCGGATGGTCAATACCATCCGTTGCCTGCACGGCAATCGCGTCGTACACAAAGACGACTTCGCGCGTGCCCTGCTGGCGGCGATGAAACGCGGCGATACCGTCGGCATTCTGATGGACACGAACATGACGCCGCCCCAGGGCGTCTTTGTGCCCTTCTTCGGGGTGCTGGCCTGCACGGCTTCAGGACCGGCGCGCGTGGCGCTGCGCACGGGAGCCGCAGTGCTGCCCGGCTTTATGGTCTGGGAGCCGACCGAGGAAAAATACGTGCTGCGCTTTGGGCCGGAGATCGAACTCACCAGAAGCGGCGACGACGAGCGCGACCTGGTGGAGAATACAGCGCGGTTTACCGCCGCAATCGAAGCGATGATCCGGCGCTATCCCGAGCAGTGGCTATGGGTCCACCGCCGCTGGAAAACGCGGCCCGAGGGCGAAGCTCCCATTTATTGAGCCAGGAAGGCGGCCAGCGAATCATCCATCAGAGAATCAGTCAGTCCGCAGCCGTGCGGCTCTCGTGAATCCCGGGCGCCGTCGCGTCCAGAGGTTCGGTGACCGTGGGCTGGTCGACGCCCTGCTGATTGGTCCATCCGGGCAGGATCTGGCTTCCATAAATCAGGCGGACGCCGCTGGCGAACGCAAAGAAATAACTCCAAACCCACTGAAACAAGACCGCGAGCCGATTGCGGAATCCGACAAGGAAATAAATGTGGACCGTAAGCCACGTGACCCACGCCGGGAATCCGCTGAGATGCGCTTTGAAGGGCCACTGCACCCGGGCAATGGCGGCCATGCGTCCTATCGTGGCCATGTCCCCCTTATCGAAATAGCGGAACGCGGAGCGCGGCTGGTGGTTGAGGTCGGCTTCGATGATCTTCGCGACGTGATCGCCCATCTGCATGGCCGGCTGGGCGACGCCGGGCACCTGATGGCCATCCTGCTCGAAGTGCGCGAGATCGCCGCAGACGAAGATCTCCGGATGGCCTTCAGGATTGAGCGTGCCATTGACGAGCACACAGCCGCGTTTGTCCGTGGGTACGCCGAGCAGCTTGCCCAGCGGCGATGCCTGCACGCCTGCGGCCCACAACGTAACCGCTGAGTCGATGCGCTGATCGCCCACCATGACGTAGCCGGGCTGCACGGAGGTCACATGCTGGCCGGTGCGCACCTCCACGCCGAGGTGCTGCAACTGCTCCACGGCTTTGTTCTGGAGGTCCTCCGGATAGGCAGCGAGGATGTTCGGGCCGCCTTCGATGAGGAGCACGCGCGACATGCTGGGATCGATGTGGCGGAAATCACGGCGCAGATAATGGCGCGTGATGTCGCTGATGGCGCCGGCCAGTTCCACACCGGTCGGGCCCCCGCCGATGACGACAAAGTTGAGCGGCGGGTGCGTGCCCGTCTCGAGCTTCTGGCGCTCGGCCAATTCAAAGGCGAGGAGCACGCGACGGCGAATCTCGATTGCGTCCTCAATGGTCTTCAGGCCGGGCGCCAGCGGCGCCCACTCATCGTGGCCGAAGTAGGAGTGTGTCGCGCCTGTCGCGAGAAAGAGGTAGTCGTAATCGATCTCCGCACCGCTGCGGAAACGGGCGCGTTTCTGCGCCAGGTCGAAGCCGATGGCTTCATCCATCAGCACTTCGGTGTTGGAGGCGTTGCGCAGAATCGAGCGGAGCGACTGCGCGATGTCCGCGGGCGAAAGCACGGCCAGGCCGACTTGATAGAGCAGCGGCTGGAAGGTGAAGTGATTGCGGCGATCGACGAGGGTGACATCGACGGGCAGCTTCGCCAGCGCCTTGGCGGCGTGGGTTCCGGCAAAGCCGCCGCCGATGATCAGAACACGGGGTCTGCGTGCCACGTTCGCCATCGAGTCCTCCTGCATGATGGATGCCGGCGACGATGCAACGGATGAAAGTTTTGGGTCCGAACACGCGCGGAACTGCGCCAAGTTTCTGACCAGACTGGCTTTGCGCGTCCGTACCTGGCAGGAAGAATCAGCCGAATCGTGCGCGTGCGACCTTCTGGCGAAAATCCTGACCGTGCATCTCTACCACGACGCACATTTCCGCGAGGCGCGAACGCATGCGCTCGCCGATGCGGTCGCCGAGGGTTTCATCGCGGTTGGCGCGACCGGCTCCGTTGCTGCCGTTCGTCGCACCGGGCGGCAGGTCGGCATAATTGGTGGTGATGATGGTCGTGCGCTTGTCGTTGTAGCGCGTATTCAGAACGAGCGCGACCGTGTCCCAAACCCAGTCGGTTGGCTTCGCAGCGCCGAGTTCGTCAAGGACGAGGACCTCCGCCTCGAAAACCGGCTGTAGGATCTCCATTTCGGTGGTCGCCACCTGTGGGTTATAGGAGTGCTGGATCTCCTTGAGGAGTTCGCGGTAGTCGCAGAAGAGGCCGCGTACACCTTTTTCCAGAATGAGAGAGTGCAGAATGCCGACGGCCAGGTGAGTTTTGCCAACGCCGATGGAGCCCGTAATCAGCAGGCCGCGTCCTTCGGTGGTGACCGGATAGCCATCCACGAACTGGCGCGCGATGAGCGCGGCCGCGGCCAGCGAGCGATCGGCCCCCCGGAAGCTGGGATCGTAGCTATCGAGAGAACAGTGCTCATAGCGCGCGGGAATGGCGGCGCGGTGCAGCAGCTTTGCGGCACGCTGCGCGGCCTGGCATTCGCAGGGCTCGACAGCGCGGCGGCCGTTGGGCAGGACGACGGAGCGAACACCCAACCCCCCGCACCTGGGACAATCAGGAGTCATTTGAAGCTTTAGTATCGCAGGTGGGGAGGATCGGAAAATCGGGTTGAAGTGTGGATTGCAGAGACTGACCACAGGTTGGCCAGGGCAGTGCCCTGGCGCCCGCTAAATGCCCTGAAGCGGTGTCACAATGTTGTTGAAAACGTAATCACGGATGTGGACGCCCAGCGTGCCGATCGAAGCGATCGCCAGCAGTGCGACCAGCGCCACGATCAGCGCATACTCCATCAGATCCTGACCGCTTTCCTCAACATAGAGGGCCCGCAACAATTGCCATTGTCTTTTCATGCCGCATTCCCCATGTTCTAATCGCCCGAGGCAGCTGACAGAGCAGGCGGTCTCACTATTGAACGAGCAAAGGCGCGGCTGGTCGATACAACATTTGTGTTAGGGCAGGGGTTACCTGCGGAACCAGGGCGCAAACGACTGTTATTGCGTGGTTTGCGGCTGGGGTGTCGGCGAGGCGGAAGGAGGTCTCGGCGGAGCAGGCTTTTTCGGCGCTTCCTTCTTGCCCGGTGCAAGAATGGCGTGCAATGTGTTGCCTTCCATGCGCGGCATGAACTCGACAACGCCGTTGTCCCCGATATCCTGGATCAGCCGGTTGATGATGGCGTAGCCGAGTTCGCGGTGAGCCATCTGACGTCCCTTGAAGCGCAGCGATGCCTTGACCTTGTCGCCGTCCTGCAGGAATCGAATCGCCTGGTTGCGTCGCGTCTCGTAATCGTGATCGTCGATGGTCACCGAGAACTTGACTTCCTTAACCGTGATCGTCCTCTGCCGCTTGCGCGCGGCGCGCTCGCTCTTTTCCTTCTCGTAAAGGAATTTGCCGTAATCCTGAATGCGGCAGACCGGGGGCACGGCCGTTGGCGAGACTTCCACCAGGTCGAGACCGCGTTCGCGGGCGATCTTGAGAGCTTCGAATGGGGGCAGGATACCGAGTTGCTCGCCTTTTTCGTCAATGACGCGGATTTCCCGGGCGCGGATTCGCTCATTGATGCGGACAAACTGTTTCGCGGAACGCTTATCGATGGGTATTTCTCCTCAGGCGCGGCTGATACCACGCGGCATTTAGTATATCAACGCTTGTTGAACTTAGATGCGAAAGGTCAGCGGCGGACAACCGGAATCATCCGCACGAGATTCCGGAAATCTCGCGCGATGCCGATTCCTACCGACCTGGCCGCGTACAATCCGGCGTTAAGTCGAAAACCACCCTGCGACCCACCCGTCGTGAAGGAGCGGAACCATGGAACAACATTTGCAGGAGCGAATCGAGACGGGAGTGAGTGGTCTCGACGACATTCTTTCGGGAGGCCTTCCCGCCGGCCAGATGTACCTGATCGAAGGAGATCCGGGCACAGGTAAAACCACTCTCGCCATGCAGTTCATCCTTGCCGGGGTCAGCCGGGGCGCGAAATGCATCTACATCACTCTTTCGGAGTCGCACGGTGAGCTGGAAAACTCCGCCCGTTCGCATGGCTGGAATCCAGCCGATCTTCCCATCGCTGAATTCGTGCCCGCCGAGGCAAGCCTGCACCAGGAAGAGCAGTACACGATCTTTCGGCCGAGCGATGTCGAGCTCTCCGACACGATTCGGAAGCTGACAGAGCTGATCGATGGCGTCAAACCGGACCGGGTGGTCATCGATTCGCTTTCAGAGCTGAGACTGCTGGCCGCCGACGCCATGCGCTACCGCCGGCAGCTGCTCGCTTTGAAACACTTCTTCGCCGGCCGCGATTGCACAGTTCTGCTTCTCGATGACCGAACCGCCGAGGGCAGCGACACGCAACTGCAGAGCATCGCGCACGGGGTCATCCGCCTGGAAAAGATGCATCGCTCTTATGGCGTGACTCGACGGCAGCTCGAGGTGGTCAAGCTGCGCGGCAGCGCATTCCGCGAGGGATTCCACGACTACACCATCCTCCGCGGAGGGCTCTGCGTGTATCCCCGCCTGGTGGCGCAGGAACACCTCGAGCTCTTCGCGGGAGACCGGATCAGCAGCAACCTGCCCGGCCTCGACAAGATGTTTGGCGGAGGAATCAATCGCGGCTCTTCCTCTCTGCTGATTGGTCCTTCGGGGTGCGGAAAATCGACGCTGGCGATGGTCTATGCCCTGGCCGCCGCCCAGCGCGGCGAGAGGACGATCGTCTATGTCTTCGATGAAGTGCTGCGCACGGCCGAGGAGCGCCTGGAGAGCATCGGAATGCAGGTGAGAGCGGAAATCGCGAAGGGAACGCTGCACATGATTCAGGTGGATCCCGCTACGCTTTCGCCAGGTGAGTTCGCCGCGCAAATCCGCAGCGACGTGGACGCCAACGATACGCGCGTGGTGGTGATCGACAGCCTGAACGGTTATCTCACTTCCATGCCCGGAGAAAGGGATCTCACCGTTCATGTTCACGAGCTCGTCGCCTATCTGAATCAGAAGGGCGTCGCGACATTTCTGGTCTATACGCAGCATGGGCTGGTGGGCCAGATGCAGACGGAAGTGGATATCAGCTACCTGTCTGATACGGTGATTCTGCTCCGGTATTTCGAGGCAACGGGATCACTGCGAAAGCTGGTTTCGGTGGTGAAGCAGCGGGTGGGACAACACGAAGACACGCTGCGCGAAATGAAGATCACCCCCGAGGGCGTCCACATCGGTGAGCCACTCACCAGCTTTCGCGGCGTCATGACGGGCGTTCCGGAACTGGAGCTGTCCGCGAAATCCAAGGTTTCAAATTAGTGATCGGGCTGAGCCTGGCTGCAGATTGTGATCGCTATTTCTTGCGGCTTGGGTCGTCGTCTGGATTGACATAGTTGAACTGCACAGGGGACATACCGTGCACCTGCACGACCACTTCGCCACTCGCCATTGCGTAGTGATGCATGTCGGGATCCAGATACGCAAAGCTGCCTGCGGGAAAATCCGCCATCTTGCTTTCATCAAAGCGATCTCCCATGCCGACTTTGAACGTTCCGGAGATGACGGTCACGTTTTCCCGTTTCGGGTGCCAGTGCGGCGCGATGCGATATCCATCGGGCATCTTGAGACGAATGGTGTAGTCTCCGGTCGACGCGCTAGGGTAACCCTCGAGGACGGCCAGCTGTGCACCTGCGGGGACAAAGGCCGGGGCCGGGCCATAGGGAACCGAATCCGGTGTGAATGCATGTTTTGCTGATCCGGATTGCGCGCGCACCATCGATACCAGCGCGACACCGCACACCGCTGCAAGCAGACATGCGATCAGAAATTTGTGGGCTTTCATTAGAACTCTGCCTCCTTCGTTGCGTTTCGATTAACCGCGTGCCGAGAAGTGTCGTCTGACTCGCGAGCAGTTTCAATCGGAATCAGATAACGATTCCATATTTTTCATCTGTCGTCGTAAGCTGTTCAATCTTATGGGATAATGCGCGCAAGCTGGTTCTATGCGGGCCGCGAATCGAGACGCTCATGAGTTCGAGCTGGACCTGGGCCGGTACGAGCTTCGTCGCCGTGGCAGACGTGTGAAGCTCGAAAAGAAGGCGATGGAGCTGTTGATTTTTCTCTCATCGCGACGAGAGCAGCTTGTTTCCCGCCAGGACATTATGACGAAGCTTTGGCGTTCTGACCTGTTTGTCGACACCGAAGCCAGTCTCAATAATGTCATTCGAAAAATCAGAGCAGCGTTGGGCGACAGCCCTGTAAAACCACGCTTCCTTGAGACCGTGGTTGGGAAAGGCTATCGCTTCATGGGTCCAATGCGCGTGATCCACGCAGAATTCGAGCGTTCCATCTCCGAACAGAGTCCGGCAGCGGATGCGCGCAGCTGGCGCATTCCGGGTGGCGAAGAACGCCCAACTCTTGCTGTCCTGCCACTCTGTTTGCTGGGAAATATCCCGGATGACAAGGGTGTGTGTCTCGGCTTTGCGGATGCTCTGATATCGCGCCTTGGGAATCTGAAGGATGTGGATGTCCTGCCGACGTCGGCGATGCTGAACGTGCCGGCGGAGATGAGCCCGTCGGATGTGGGAACCAGCCTCGGTGTTCGTTTTGTGCTGCACGGCGCAATTCGAGAGTCGAAGGGGCTGTGGCGGATGGCGCTCGAGATGTTCGATACGCATTTGCAGGGCGCTGGATTCTCACGGAAGCTCGATCTCGATGTGGATCGCCTGCCGGAGCTGGAAGACGAAATCGCCAGGCAAATCGCGGCCGCGTTGAACAGGCCCCTCCGTCCAGAGCCCACGCAGAGACAGCGCTACAGCAATGATCAGTTGGCTTATGCGGAATTCGTGCGCGGCTATCGGCTTAGCTCTTCCGGCGATCCTGCGCAGCTGGGAGAGGCGGTGCAGCGGTTAAGCAATGCCGTGGCGCGCGATCCCAGGTTCTCGCTTGCTCACGCGACGCTCTCGCTGGCCTGCGCGACGCGTTATTTTGAGGTCGAACCAGCCAACAAATGGCTGGAAATGGCGGAATTCCATTGCAGCCGAGCACTCGAACTGAGCCGGGAATTGCCTGAAGCGCACGTGGCCAGGGCCTTTCTGCTGTGGAGTCCATCGAGGAACTTCCAGCACCTGGATGCAATCGCGGAACTGCGCAGGGCGATCGCGCTGCAGAAAAATCTGCCGCACGCGTACAACCGGCTGGGCACGATCCTCGCGCATATCGGCCTGCTAGATCGGGCTCGTGAAATGTATGAAAGAGGGCGGCCGTTCCAGCCCAGGAAGGCTATCAACCACAGCATTGTCCAGGTCTATCTCTGGAATCGGGAACTCGATGCGGCGGTTGAAGAGATCCAGGCCTGGAGGGCCGAGAGTCCGGGAAACAAGTACGCGATCTATTTTGCTCCGCAGCCAGCCATGATGACCGGAGACTGGACAGAGGCAAAAGCTCTCCTGGATGAGGCCACGCAGCTCTTGCCGGACGAACCGCTGATCGTCAGTCTGCTTGGCGTCTATTGGGCGTTGACGGGGGAAAGGGAGCTGTCGCTGGAATGCGTGACGCGCGCCTGTGGCACCGCAAAATCCTTCGGACACGCTCACCATATCTACTATCAGATCGCCTGCACCTTCGCCTTGCTGGGCCGGCGGGATGTTGCGTTCGACTGGCTGGAGCGGAGCGTCAACAGCGGGTTTGCGTGCTGGCCATTTTTTGTGAAAGACACCTGCCTTCAGAATCTGCAAAGCCTTCCGGAGTTTGAGACGTTAGTGAGTTCCCTGCAGGCAAAGTATCCTGACCACTTCGGCTTGCTTTAGTGCCCCATACCCGGTCCTGGCGATTGCGTGCGCACAGTTGCGGCCGCGTGCTTTCGCTCAGGAAGATGAGCCTGATCCAGCGCGCGGCGGCGGCTGCGGTGGCGCCGATGGCGTCGCGCTGCAGCATGAGGCGGATGCCGCGCAGGGCCTGCGTTACTGGACCATCTTTTGCAGCAGATCAAATTGTTCCTGAGTTGCAAGCACAACCAGTACATCGTTCGTGTCGATTTTTGAGGTGTCCTTCGGGTGCAGATCAAACGAGCCATCGGATTTTCGAATGGCTAACACCAAAGCCCCTGAGGCGTTCCTGATGTCTGCCTCCGCGATGCTCTTTCGATGCAGCGGCGAACCGGTGGGAATGGTGATTTGAAACAGGCTGAAATCGACAAGGCCGCCGTGGGTCACCAGGTCGAGAAAGTCGACAGCCACCGGCCGCGTAGCCATGGCAGCCATGCGAACGCCCGAAATGAAGTAGGGCGAAATAACTCTGTTGGCGCCGGCCATGGTCAGCTTCTTCTCGGTTTCTTTAAGGCCCGCTCTGGCCACGATGTTGAGGCTCGTATTGAGCTGGCGCGCCGAAAGCGTGATGTAGACATTGGCCACGTCAGAATCTGAGCAGGCGATCAGGCCTTTGGCGCAATCGATACCCGCAGCCATCAAAATCGTATCCTCCGTGGCATCGCCAATCAGGACCGGAACGCCCTTCGCCTCGAGTTCATCCAGAGATTCCTTTTTGGGATCGATCACAACGAAGGGAACATGCGAGGTCTCAAAGACCTGCGCTACCTGATGGCCGACTCTGCCAAATCCGCAAATGAGGTAATGATCCCTCATCTCCCTGATCTTCTTATCCATCTTTCTCCTCTTTCGATAACCGGTCATCTCGCCTGCAACGATGATCTCGACAACCTGTCCGGCAGCGTAGATCGCACTGCCGACGCCGCCCACGATGATGAATATGGTGAAGATCCTCCCGGCCGGCGACAGAGGATGGACTTCTTCGAATCCGACGGTGAAGAGAGTGATGACGATCATGTAGACAGCATCCAGGACCGTCCACTTCTCGATGTAGATGTATCCCACCACTCCAACCACCACAATCACCGCGAGAATCATCATCGCGGGGAGGAGTCTTCGGAAAGGGTGTCTCATAGCAGGTCCGTTCCCTGCTTTTCTACGCCGTTCATGCGGGTCTGGCCACGATTTTGCGTGAACGTGGCTTCCACGGTCGTGCCTCTTCGCGGCACCCTCATACGCACCAGCGGTTCATCGTGTCGCGACAGCTGCTGATGCGCCGTCACGCTGCAGCATCTGGCGGATGCCGCGGAGGGCCTGGCGGGTGCGCTCCTCGTTTTCAATCAGAGCGAAGCGGACGTGGCCGTCTCCGTATTCGCCGAAGCCGATGCCGGGGCTAACGGCGA
>DATGJK010000247.1:0-4039 GCA_035295245.1 Acidobacteriaceae bacterium | reverse complement strand
CTGATCGCGCTGGGCGTCCTGCTCGCCTACAAGCTGCTGCTCGACACCATGGATCAGGTGATGGGCTTCAACTTCGCCCGCTCGGTCAGCTATCCCCTCTTCCGGCAGCTCAGCGTCAGCGTCTTCTCGCGCATGCTGGCGCTGGATCAAAAATGGCACCAGACGGGCAGCAGCGGAGCGCGCCGGGGCGAGATCACCAACGGCGTCAGCAAGTTCACGCAGACCAGCGAAAGCATGGCGCGCGAGGTCTGCCCTCTCATCGCAACCGCGATCCTGAGCCTTTTCCTGCTGCGCTCGTGGGTCAACCTGTCCTTCTGGCTGGCGATCCTGCCATCCTGTGCGCTGGTCTTCTTCTGGCTCGCCTGGGAAGAGAACCGCCGCTGCGTGAAGTACCGTGAGGCCCGCTACAAACGGTACGCGTCAGACTACTCGCTGAGCATCGAGTGCATGGAGATGCGCGCCGACGTGGTGCGCTACAACCAGGAAAAGCGCGTCGAAGAAGACTACTGCCGCATCCACCATGAAATCGAGCGCAACGGCATGGCCGAAGCGACCATCCAGAGCTGGTACGGGCTGGCGAAGAACCTCGTCATCCTTGTGCTGCAGGCTTACCTGCTCTGCCACTGGATCGGCCTGCTCGCCGCGCACCGGCTGGACGGCGCGATGCTCGTCTACCTCTACATGCTCTCCGACCAGCTGTGCGGATCCCTCTGGGGCTATGCCGGACTATGGGGACGCATCAGCGAGGCGTGGGAGCCCATCAAGGTCTTCCTCAAGATCAACGCGACGACTCCCGTCCTGGCCCACGTGCACCACACCGCTGCGATTCCCGTTCCCGAGCAGGTCAGCATCGAGTTCCGCGACGTGGAGTTCAGCTACCGTCCCGACGAGCCCGTCCTAAACCAGCTGAGCCTGTTCGTCGAAGGCGGAAAGAAGGTTGGCTTTATCGGGCGCACCGGCTGCGGCAAGTCGACGCTGCTCAACCTGGTGGAGCGCCTGTACGATACGCACGCCGGCAGTGTCTATGTTGGCGGACGCGACGTTCGCCACTGGCCCATCAAGCAGCTGCAGCGTATGTGCACCTGCCTCTCGCAGACCGGCGGCGTCTTTTTCTCCGAGGCCACGCTGCTGGATACGATCCGCTTTGCCAAACCGAACGCCTCCTTTACTGAAGTTGCGCGCGCGGCGAAACTCGCCTGTGTGCACGATGAAATTATGGCCCTGCAGGACGGCTATCAGACCAGGGCCGGTGAGCATGGAAAGAATCTCTCCGGAGGACAGCGGCAGCGTGTCGCCATCGCCCAGGCTCTCCTCAGCCTCAACGATCCGGAGAAGAAAGTCGTGCTGCTCGACGAATGCACCAGCAATCTCGACGCCGACACCGAAGCGACCATCCTCGCCAACATGTGGCCGCTGCTGGAGGGCAAGACCGTCGTGATCATCACCCACCATCCGGCCGCCGTCGAGGGACTAGTCGATGAAGTGATTGCGATCCGCGAAGGTCGCGTCGCGTGGCGCGCTCCTTCCGTCGAAATGCCTGCTTTCAGTAACGGAATTGTTGCCGAGCCGGTGGGCTGACGGAGCATACGATCCACAACCGCGGGCACCAAAGCTGCCTCCGGCCTCCGCATATCAGAAGAAATACAGACCGGTTCGCCGGCGTCCCAGGTGTCGTATCGTGTGGGAATACTCAGGCGAGGAGGCAGGGACCGCCCCGTGTGGAAACGAGCCGTTCGCATCGTGCTCTGGGCAGCCGTAGCCTGCACCGCTGTTGCCTTGCTCGTGATCTGGCGAGGCTTCCGCGCCGTAGAGCCCCCATCCGCGCCGGAAGCGGCGATGAGCCGCGGGATTCGGGACCTCGCGATTCCCTGGCGTGAACGGCGAACCCAAAATCCATTGAGCGGCGATGCTGAGGCGCTGCAGCAGGGTCACATCATCTTTCTGTCTGAGTGCGCCGGGTGCCACGGGACCGACGGCAGAGGCGGCACGCGCATTGGCACTCATCTGTACCCTCGTGTGCCCGATCTGCGATCGGCCTCCACACAGAGCCTGAGCGATGGACAGCTGCATTACATCATTGCCAACGGCGTGCGATTTACCGGCATGCCCGCACTCGAAACTGTGCACCATACCTCAGGCGACGACGCTTGGAAGCTGGTGCTCTTCGTGCGTAGCCTGCGGCCGCTCGCGAAACAGGAATCAGCCGAAGAGGCTCATGTGCTGGGCTCCGCGCATTATGTCGGATCGGCAGCGTGTGCGAAATGTCACGCGTCCATCTACCGGCTGTGGAGGAAGACGCCTATGGCGAACGTAGTGCGCGACCCTCGGGCCGATCCCCACGCCGTCATTCCGGATCTCGCGACCAACACGGTCGCACCGTTCAGGCTGGAGCAGGTGGCCTTCGTCTACGGGAGCGTCTGGAAGCAGCGTTACTTCGTCCGTGCCGGCGACAGTTATGCCCCCCTCCCGGTCCAGTGGGACATCAGCGAGCGCAAGTGGCTGCCCTACCATGTACCCACGAAGGGCGGCGACTGGTGGGCTCCGCTGTATCCCGACGACAACATGCAGCGTCCCACCGGGCCGACCTGTGATGGCTGCCACTCGGTCGGTTATGACATCCAGACGCACCAGCCGGCGGAGTGGAACGTCGGCTGCGAACGCTGTCACGGTCCAGGCAGTGCCCATGTCGGGCATCCGGTCCGCGGAAATATCGTGAACCCCGCGCACATGGACGCAGTGGCGGAGAACGATGTCTGCGTTCAGTGCCACTCGCAGGGGCGGCCATTGCAGGGCGCTATCGCAGGCCAGTATTACGACTGGCCCGTCGGCTATCAGGTGGGTTTGCGCCTCCAGGATTACTGGAAGCTCGAAGACTGCCGCCTGGGCACGACGGACTTCTACTACTTCCCCGACTGCACGGCTCACAAGAACCGGATGCAGGGCAATGATTTTGCGCAGAGCGTAATGTACCGGCATCAGATCACATGCTCGTCCTGCCACGATGTGCATGGCACGGAGAACTACGCGCAGCTGATCAGGCCGGTCAATGAAATCTGCCTCAGTTGTCATGGGCCCATGTCACCGAACGGTCCGCACGCGGCAACGCTGGAGGCGCACACGCATCACCGGTCCGGCAGTGCGGGCAGCCAGTGCGTTGCCTGCCACATGCCCGCCATCGAGGGCGAAGGCGTTCCCGGAGCCTTTGTTCACGCGCATACCTTCCGCTTTATTTGGCCGGAAGCGACCGAGAAGTACGGGATCCCAAACCCCTGCACCACATGTCATCGCGACAAGAACAATGGATGGGCCGAGGAGGCGATGGCGCGATGGAGCGGCGAGCGTCCGTGGCGGCCGCAGTGACCCAGCCGCAAGACTCGGCAGAACAAAACGCGCGGAGGCTGGTTGGCCTTCCGCGCGTTTCCTTTCTGGATTGAACCGCTGTGTTACCGCTCGTCGAAATTCAGGTTCACATCCGGCAAAGCAGAAGTGCCCTCGAGCCGAACGCCGTCCAGCTGCCGCGGGTCGAGTCCCAGAGCGCGCAGGATCGTCGGCGCAACCTGATTCGTTCCCACCGAGGTAGACACGGTGTGCGGGCGAAACGCCGGGTTCGACAGCAGCAGCATCACGTTGGTGTCGTCATGCGCAAAGCCGCCATGTTCCATCAGCTTCTTGCCGCTTCCGGTGTAGGTGACTCCGACATTGGGCGCCACGATGATGTCCGGTGTCCGCGGATCCACCGTGGGCCAGTTATAGTTCAGCGCCAGGCTCGGACCGTAGTAAATCTGTCCGATGCCGGCGGTTTTCAGATTGCTCTCGAGCGTGGAGACTGCCGAAGCGGTATCCCCGGAGCTC
The DNA here is from genome assembly GCA_035295245.1 of Acidobacteriaceae bacterium. Taxonomy (GTDB): domain Bacteria; phylum Acidobacteriota; class Terriglobia; order Terriglobales; family Acidobacteriaceae; genus Palsa-343. The sequence goes on along the minus strand of DATGJK010000247.1, from coordinate 187 downwards.
TTCAGCCAGAGCAGCGAGACGTCGTCCTCCGTCGGCCCGATGCCGTTCGCGTTTGCCGGCGATTCGGAGAACGGCAGCAGGTTCTGGACCAGCGTGGCCGGCGACTGGCCATTGTTGGTTTTCCCCGGAATCGGGAAATAAAGATTCGGATCGATCGGCGACTGCCCGTGCTTCGCCGTGATCACGA
>DATGJK010000246.1:0-4994 GCA_035295245.1 Acidobacteriaceae bacterium | reverse complement strand
GTTCCCAGCCGCAGCCCTGAACTACTTCTTCGCCGGGCCGCCCTCGATCGGCTGCGTCACGATGCTCACGTTGGTGATTCCCGCCTGCTTCACCGCGTCCATCACCTCGGCGAACACGCCAAAGCGGACCGATTGATCGGCGCGCAGATAGATGACCTGCTGCGTCGTATCCGTGTTCTGATTCTGCGAGCGCAGAATGTTCGGCAGATCGTTCAGGTTCACCGGCTTGTCGTTGATGAAGACGTTCTGATCTTTATCGACCGTCACCACCGTGCGCTGCTGCGTGATTTCCTTCACCGTCCGCGTCTTCGGCACCGCCACCTGGATGCCCGACTGCAGCACCGGCGCCGTCAGCATGAAGATCACCAGCAGCACCAGCACCACATCCACCAGCGGCGTGATGTTGATCTCGGCCAGCGCCGTGCTCGTGTGCCCGCCTCTACTTGTGAACGCCACGGAACCTCTCTCCGGGATCCTGATCCGGCGCCAGTTCAGCCTCTTCAATGCTGTTCAGCAGCTCGCGCGCAAAGTCGTCCATGCGTGCCGCAAAGTCGCGGCAGCGGGCCGTGAACTGGTTGTAGGCAATCACCGCCGGGATCGCCACCAGCAGTCCGGCCGCCGTCGTAATCAGCGCCTCGGCGACGCCTGGAGCCACCGCGCGCAGTGTTGCCGTGCCTTCCGTGCCCAGTCCAACGAAGGCGTCGACAATGCCCATGATCGTGCCGAACAGTCCGACGAACGGGGCAATGGCGCCGATGCTGGCCAGCCACGTGAGCCGCTGCTCCATCCCTGTCAGCGTTTCGCTGGCCGCCGTCTGGGCGGCGCGCTCGAGCGCAGTAATGTTGCGCGGAGGTCCAAAACCGCCCGTCTGCCGCTTGTAGGTTTCGTAAACCTCGTCGAAAACGTTGGTCAGGGGACTGGGCTTGAACTGCTCGCTCACCGCAGCAATGTCCTGCAGCCGCGTGGCTTTGCGAAAGGCCCTCACAAACCGCCGGCTCTGCATGCGCGCCCGCTTAAATGACGCCCACTTTCCCAGAATGATGGCCCACGAAAAGATGCTGCCAAATGCCAGCACGGCCAGCACCGTCATCGCGATCACGCCCATGTTGTGGAACATGTCCACGATCGCGGTGGTGCTGCTCGGTGCAGAGGGGGCGGACGCAGTCGCGTCCTGAAAGAGAAGAAGTGCTGAGGCAAATACGAGATGGTTCATCGCTTGTTTATCACGTTACCAGAAGCACCCTCCAGCCGGGAGGTTGCACGTGGCTTGCCAAAATCAACGTAGTTACTAGACCTGGATCCGCGAAAACAGCCATGCGCTGGTCCCCAGGAAGATCGCCGCCAGCACCGCCAGCAGCCCGAAGTCCAGCAGAAAGCTGAATTGCCAGCTAAAGTTGAACTGCCAGCTGCCGATCAGCACCCCCCGCAATCCGTCTATCCCGTAAGCCAGCGGGTCGACACGGGTAATCCACGACAGCACCACCGGCAGGTTCTTCAGCGGATAGAGCGCGCCCGACAAGAAAAAAATCGGCATCACCAGGAAATTCATCAGCACCTGGAAGCCCTGCATGTCCTTGATCGTCGACCCGATCGACGCTCCCAGCGCTGCGAACACAATCGCGATCATCGCCACAAAAATCGCCGCCACGGGAAGCGCGATCCAGTTATGTGTGCCCGGCGTGCCGGGCAGGTGCGCATGTTCGGGCCGAAACCCCGCAACCACGCACACCAGCAGCATCAGCAATCCCTGCAGCATCGCCACCGTCGCGCCGCCCAGCGTGCGCCCCAGGATGATATTCAGCCGCGGCACCGGGGCGACCAGCGTCTCCTTGAGAAACCCGAATTGCCGGTCCCACAGCATCGCCATTCCGGAAAAGATGGAGCTGAACAGTACCGTCATCCCGATCACACCCGGCGCAATGAACTGGATGTAATTGCCCGCGCCCGCCTTCGCGAACACCGGTGCAAATCCGAACCCCAGCGCCAGCAGATAAAGCGTTGGTTGCCCAAGCGACACAATGATTTGCGCCCTGGACCGGAAGTACCGCTTTAGCTCCCGCAGCCACATGATGTAGATCGCGCCCATACCCCTCCCTCAACGCCGCAACCGCCCCGACCACTGAGTTCTGATCTCTGATCTCTGATTCCTGCTCTTCACCGCTTCTGCCACATCTGCGCGAACCGCCGCAGCGCGTCGGTTGAAGTCGCGCTCTCGTCCCGCAGCGAGGTCCCGGTCAGCGCCAGGAAAGCGCCCTCCAGCGAGTCCGTCCCGGTGCGTTCCCTCAGCTCCGCCGACGTGCCCATCGCCACGATCGCTCCATGATCGATAATCGCGATCCGGTGCGCCACGCGATCTGCCTCGTCCATGTAGTGCGTGGTCAGGAACACCGTCGTCTGCTCGCGCTCGTTCAGTCCCTTCACGTGCATCCACAGCTGATTCCGGCTCTGCGGATCCAGGCCCAGCGTCGGCTCGTCCAGAAACAGAATCTTCGGCGTATGCAGAAAGCCGCGCGCAATCTCCAGCCGCCGCTACATGCCGCCCGAAAACGTCTTCACGTAATCGTTGCGCCGCTCCCACAGCTCGAAGAGCTTCAGCAGATGCTCGATCCGCTCCGCGCGCACGCGATGCGGCACGTGATACAGAACCCCGTGCAGCTCCATGTTCTCGTACGCGGTCTGCTCGCTGTCGAGGCTCGGATCCTGAAACACGATTCCGAACCGCTGCCGCGCCTCCCGCTGCTTCACCCACGGATCGAAACCGTCCAGATGAATGCTCCCGGAGGTCGGCCGCAGGAGCGTCGTCAGCATCTTGATCGTCGTCGTCTTGCCCGCCCCGTTCGGCCCCAGGAAGGCAAAGATCTCCCCCGGCTCCACCTCGAACGAGATGTCTTTCACCGCAGTGAATTCCCCAAACGTCTTCGTCAGGTTCTGCACCCGAATCACGGGTACCTCCCGGTCAGCAACTGATACACAGACAATTGGATTAGTTTGCCAGAATCCGGCAGATCGGGCTATGGCGAGAGTTACTTTTTCGAGGTCAGCTGCGGCGTCCAGACCACCTTGCCGTCCGGCTCAATTTCAATGCGCAGCGTTCCCCCATCACCCTGTCGCAGGGCCGGACCCTTCTCCGTGTGACTGTGTCCCGTCGCATCGTTGAAATCGATCCGGATGACATCGTTCGCCAGAATATGAAAGGGATAGCGGAAGCTGCCGTGCGCAGCGATACTCTGTACGCCGAACGTGCCGCCAGGATACGTCACCTCGACCACATTCACAGGCGCGTTCTCGTTGTTGACCACCGTCGCCTGCACCCATGCCGACCGGCACCCGCAAACACCGCTGACCACGAACACCGCGCAGGCAAAGAGAAATAACTGCCATTCGCGCACGAAGCGTTTCGTGTCAGGGCACGACTTCAGTTGTGCCGTAAAGAGCTGCAAATGCGGTTGGGCTTTAGCCCCTGAGGCAAGACTCTGCGTTTCCAAATGTCAGACTAGCACCCGGGACATGCCTCTTATGCCGGAACCCTCGCAAGGCTCTTCTCAGATCGTTGGCTTGCGCTCCAGCGCCCGTGCGGTCAGCACCACGCCTGTTTCCCGCGTGTGCAGCGTAATCGGGAAGGCCAGCACGTTCCACACCCAGCGGTCGCCTTTGCTGGGCAGGTTGAGCACGCCGCGAAACGTCCGGTCGATGTAGGTCTCCCGCGTTTCGGCCACCGTGCGCAGGATGTCCGCCCAGTCCACGGCCAGTTCCGGCATCTCCTCGAACATGTTCCGCCCCGGGAACCACTCCCGCGGCTTTTCCAGCACCCGGGCGCACGTGTCGTTTACGTATTGCCACGTGCCTTCCCCGTCGAGGATCTCCAGCACCACGTCGTCGCCCATCGCCATGTTGATGCGCGAATAGAAGAATTCCCGCGCATCCACCACTACGGGCTTGCCGCGCTTCTTCGCCTCGAAGGAGCGCAGCGCCGCCACCAGGTCGTCGATGGAGCTGTAGCCCTTCAGCAGGTGCATGTCTTCAACGCCGCCGAAGCGCCGCTCCAGCGTTGCCGACAAGATGATGATCGGCACTTGCGGACGTCGCGCCCTCAGGTCCGCCGCTACATCGGTCCCAAATTTCCCGGCGCCCAGGTGATAGTCCAGCACCGCGATATCGATGTCGTCGAGCAGATGCTCGGCTTCCTCGATCGTGGCAGCCGTTTCCGTCAAGTAGCCGTATTTGCGCAGAATCGTCGAGCGCAGCAGCAGGTTGTTGTCGTCGTCGTCGAGCAACAGCACCCGAATCGGTTCGTTCGCTGGCGGTGGAACAATGCTGAGCGTGGATCCCTGATCGTTCGTGGACATGGTCTGGAACTTGGATGCGGATTGCCCTGGCGCTGCTGCCGCCGCCCTCAGCAGAATCCGCGACGTCTCTACTCTACTCTTCGCGCCTGGATTTGCGCTGCAATTGCCGGATCAGCTCCGGCAGCTTGCTGAACAGGGCCGTCGCGCGCAGCCATTGCTTGTGATCGAACGCCGGCGACCCCGCCAGCATCGATCCCGCCGGAATATCCCCGTGCAACCCCGCCTGCGCGATCGCCACCACGTTATCCCCTATATGGCAATGCCCCGCCACCCCCACCTGCCCGGCCAGAATCACATTCTTCCCCACATGCGTCGACCCCGCCAGCCCGACCTGCGCGCAGAGCAGGGAATTGTCGTTCACCGACGTGCCATGCCCTACCTGGACCAGGTTATCCACCTTCACGCCGTCGCCGATCCGCGTCGTTCCCACGCTCGCCCGGTCGATGCAGGAGTTCGTTTGCACCTCCACCCGATCCCCCAGGATGGCCGGCCCGGACTGCGGGATCTTCTGCCACCTTCCCGCTTCATCCTTCGCAAAGCCGAATCCGTCTGATCCGACCACCGCCCCATTCTGCAGCACGACGTCATCTCCCAGCTGGCAGTTCTCCCGCACCACCGCATGCGCGTGCGCAAAGAATCGGTGACCGA
>DATGJK010000245.1:0-2455 GCA_035295245.1 Acidobacteriaceae bacterium | reverse complement strand
CGTCACCTGGCGCTTCTGCTTGCCTGCGCGCGAGACCAGATCCTCAATCGCCGCGACAATCTTCTTAATCTCTGCGTGACCGAACTCGATGGCATCGACGACAACCTCTTCGCACACTCCGGCCGATCCGCTCTCGATCATCACGATGCCGTCCTTCGTGCCTACCACCATGATGTTGATCGCGGAGTCGCGCCGCTCATCATAGGTGGGATTCACGACGAACTGGTCGTTCACGCGTCCGACGCGCACCGCGCCTACCGGCCCGCCAAACGGAACGTCTGAGAGTGCCAGCGCCGCGCTCGCGCCGTTGATGGCGCAAACGTCGGGATCGTTTTCTCTGTCCGCCGAAAGCACGAGTGCGATGACCTGCGTCTCGTTGCGGAATCCTTCAGGAAAAAGCGGCCGGATTGGCCGATCGATCTGACGGCTGGTGAGAATTTCGCGCTCGCTGGGTCGGCCTTCACGCTTAATGAATCCGCCGGGGATGCGCCCGCCGGCATACGCGTATTCGCGATAGTCGACGGTGAGCGGGAAAAAGTCGATGCCCTCTCGGGGATCAGGAGCGGCGACGGCGGTGGCCAGCACAACGGTGTCACCCGAGGTGACGACGGCGGCGCCCGACGCCTGCTTGGCCATGCGGCCCGTCTCAAATTGCAGTCGCTTGCCTCCGGCAAGTTGGACTGAGGCTTCCTGCTTCATGTTGTCCTCTTTTCTGTCAGGGAAACTTGTGCGCGGGCGGGCATCCCGTGCGCGGCGGGCGACTGGGAGGGGAGAAAGAGCGGGCAGTTCAGGATTGAGGTGCTGGGTGGACCCGGTTGGCTTCTGCCTGCCTCAGGCAGCCTGGGAAAGGTGCTCTGGCGGGTCCCTGCTCTTTCGGATTCTCGTCGCGCGTGCGCCGGGACTGCGCTGGCGCGCGGTTACTTGCGAATGCCCAGCTTCGTGATCACGGTCCGGTAACGCTCCGAATCGTGCGTCTTCAGGTAATCGAGCAGGCGACGGCGCTTGCTGACCAGCATGAGCAGACCGCGGCGCGAGGAATGATCCTTCACGTGGGCCTTGAAGTGCTCGGTCAGATCGCCGATACGCTCGCTGAGGACCGCGATCTGCACCTCGGGGCTGCCGGTGTCGGCGTCATGGGTGCGATAGCGGGCGATAACTTCGGATTTTTTTTCGGGTGCCAGCACGTCTGTGCGTACTCCTCTGAGTTTTCTGCGATTTACACTTCCTAAGTGTCTGCATCAAGAGTAACATGCCCGCCTCAGCGATGCTACCGAAGCGTCACAATTCCCCAACTTTCGCGGACCTCCTGCTGATCGTCCAAAGGAGTCCTGATTCTGGGGGCTTTTGGTGAACCTTTCGCACGGGTCCAGCTGAAACTCCTGAGATTTGTTTTGCCTGGCACAGTCCCCTTCGATTTGGTTGCTGAGAGGGCATGTCAGATCCATCGTGCAGTTCCGGAGACGCGCACACCGGCTCCAGGCTCCGCTGTCCACTCGGCCCGCAGTCGCGACGGCACACCCATATCCCAACCCTGCAGGATTTCGATTGCCCCGGAGCTCATCCAGCCGAGATCTCGCAGGTAGCCCGCCAGAGCCGCCGCGCCTGCCCCGGTGGCGGGGTCCTCGTAAACCCCACCCGCCGGGAAGGGGTTGCGGGCATGGAACTTCCGCTCCGTCTCCGCGAACACCAGGCTAAACGTCGTCAGGCCAGCCTGCAGCGACAGCTCCTTTCCGGCCTCAAAGTCATACCGCATTTGTGCCAGCCGCTCCCGGCTGCCGAGCGCCAGCACCAGATGGTCCGCTCCGCCGTGCGCCAGGGCTGGGGGAATCCGAGGATCGAGATCCGCCTCGGTCCATCGGAAGAGCGCCAGCGCTGCCTGTACGAACCCAGGATCGGCTGGCCGGCTCCAGGTGCGAGGCGAGGTAAGCGTCGCCTGAACGGTTCCACCCGCAGTCTGGCCCTCGACCGTAATCCGTGTCCGATTCAGCTGCAGCGGGAAGATGCCATCGCCGTCACGCGCGACCAGCGCCGATCCCAGCGCAATCGTCGCGTGCCCGCAAAAATCGACTTCCATGGCGGGAGCGAAATACCGTACGCGCCAGACCCCGTCTTGCGGGGCGGCGAAAACGGTCTCCGAGTATCCCACCTCAGCAGCAATCCGTTGCATGGTCACCGGATCGGGAAGGCTCTCCCCAATCACGACGCCCGCCGGATTCCCGCCGCGCTCTCCATCGGAAAACGCCGCAATGCGCTGGACCTCTGTGATGGTCTGCATAGCGAAATGCTATCCCCACCGCAGTTGACGGTACTCCCTGAAGGGACGTAGTGCCGGAAATCTGTGACGAGAGGCAGTGGATTACGTGCGACGACTTACCGGAGACACATTTCGGATTTACCCTGCCGCCGCCAGCATCCGCCGCAGCCCCGCGCCGGCGAATGCGCCTGCCATCGGTAT
>DATGJK010000244.1:0-8451 GCA_035295245.1 Acidobacteriaceae bacterium | reverse complement strand
TGGCGAGCTGATGAAATTCACGCACAGCACGTTGTGCTCCGCGAACCGCCGCCGCAGCTCCAGAGCGATGCGCTGGTTCTCGTTCAGCACTTTCTTTTCGACGGGGATGACGGTCATGATGCTTTCTCCTCGATTTCAACGAAGGCCAGATCGAGCTGATCTCCGCTGACGAAGCTGGTTTGCGTGTTGCCGCAATGCGGGCAGGGCGCGTCCAGAAACGGCGATGCGGCCGGCGACTGGAATTCCCTCCCGCAGCCTTCGCAGCGATTTCTGCGCGGACAGGATTCCGTGACAAAGACAACGTGCTCGTCTTCCGTTCCCGCCACGATGCACTCGAAGGCGAAGCGCAGTGCCTCGATATCTACCCCAGACAGCACGCCCACGCGCACGCCGACGGACACCAGCATGCCGCCGGGGTGGCGGCCAAGCTCCTGGTGGCTGGCTTCGAGGATCGAGGTGGCAATGCCGATCTCGTGCATCAGCGTCGCCTCCGGCGCGATCCGGCGGGCTGTGATTTTTCTCTCATCAATCCCTCTGGGGCGGGATCTTTTCTCGGGCGATCTTGCTTTCTTATCCTGCGCTCGCAGTCATTTCCCACCGCATTGCGGTCTCAATGCTTTTGTCTTCCGCAATCTCTCTGGCCCATTCCGATACCTGGTGCAGTGCGGCGTCAATCAGCCGCGGCAAGGCCCGTTCCACGGGTCGGGTCAGCTCTGTGCCCCACGCAATCGTATGCGCCTGCACTCCGAAAACGACGATATGCTCCGGAGCATCTCCGGTCAGCCGCATCGCTCCAATCAAATCAGAGAAGCCGAGCAGATGAACGCTCTTCGATACCGGCATCTCCGCGATCCCTTCACCTGAGTACCGCAGAATCGTCCCTGGCTCCACGCCCGCGTCGACGGCGTCAATGGCCACCAGGTGCGTGATCCCGTGCAGCGCATAAATCAGATCCAGCCCCAGCGTGCCGCCCTCGATCAGCTGCACTCCCCGGGGCACCTGCAGGCCCACTTTCAGGCGTTCGAGCGCCAGCATGCCCACCGCGTCGTCGGTGCGCATCAGATTCCCGAGCCCAACGATGGCGATGCGCGCCTCGTTCATCGGTCCCACGTCCGGTTGCGGTGAATCCTCCGCGGCCTGAACAGGCGGCGCGGTTCGAGGTGCGCAATCTCCAGTTCCTCGTCGATGGTCTCATCGTCCACGAACTTGTACCCGCTGAAGACGCTCTCCATTTCCGCGTTCCGTTCCGTCACCGCCACCAGCACCGCGCTGTAAACGTGGTGGATGAAGAAGCCCATCAGGAAGAACATGAACAGGAAGTGGACCATCCGGATCCACTGAATGTCGATGACCCGCGGAATCCATCCCACAAAGAACTTCAGCGTGGGGCTGCCTTCCACCGTCGCGAACAGCACGAGGCCTGAAACGCACTCGCAGGCGATCAGGAAATACACAATGATGTAGGTCAGACCGGCCAGCGTATTGTGCCCGATCTGCTCGAACGGTTTCCGCTGCTGGAAGGTGTAATACCGCACCATGCCCTTCAGGCTGTGCCATTGCCGCCGCGTCAGCGGCAGGAACTGCCGCCAGCGCGCCCAGTGATTCCCGGCAAAGAACCAGTAAATGCGCACGATCAGCGCGCCGATCAGCTCAAACCCCGCCAGCTCGTGGATGAACCGCACCGTGCCCATCGTCCACGCCGTCTTGTGCGGGAAGATGAGGAACGGGTGGTTCATGTACAGCCCGGTCCAGGTCAGCACCGTCACCGCAGCCACGATGCCCCAGTGGCTCAGGCGGACCGGCAATTCCCACACATACACCGGCACGAGGTGCTCTTCCCGCGCCGCCGCGTGCTGCTTCGGAAGCGGCCGAACGATGGTGGCCATCAGTAGCCTCCCAGACCCACGGCAGCCGTCTCCGGCTCCGGCGTAGCCACAACCTCCCGGCCGTACGGCCTTCCCTGTGCGTCCACAACATGCACCGCGCAGGCCAGGCATGGATCGAAGCTGTGCACCGTGCGCAGCACTTCCAGCGGGCGCTCTGGATCGGCAATCGGCGTGTTGATCAGCGCAGCCTCATACGCTCCGCGCTGGCCATGCGCGTCGCGCGGCCCTGCATTCCAGGTCGAGGGGACAATCGCCTGATAATTGGCGATTTTCTTGTTCTCGATTTCCACCCAGTGCCCCAGCGAACCGCGTGGCGCTTCTTCCAGCCCAAACCCGGCGCAGGATTTTGGCCAGCTCTCCGGATCCCACTTGTCCCCGTTGTGAATCCGCACATCGCCGTGCGCCATGTTGTCGTCCAGCTGCGCGATCCAGTCCGGGAGCTTCTGCACCACCAGGTCGGCCTCGATCGCCCGAGCGGCGATGCGGCCCAGCGTCGAAAACAGCGCGGTCGGCGGCGCGTTGAAGTGCGCCAGCACGCCGTCCACCGTCTTCTTCACCTGCTCGTCGCCGGATGCGTAGGCGATCAGCGTGCGCGCCAGGGGGCCGACTTCCATCGGCTTGTCGTCGTAACGCGGCGCCTTCAGCCAGGAATATTTCGCGTTGGTGTCGAGATACTCGTACGGCGGCTTCGGACCCGAGTACTTCGGATTCGTCTCGCCCTCCGCCGGCTTGCGGCTTGCGCCGTCGCCCACGGAGTACTCGTACCAGGAGTGCGTCACGTATTCGGAGATCTTGCCCGGATCGAGCGGGTGCACCGTCGAGAGATCGCGGTTCAGGATCACCCCGCGCGGGAAGAAAAACCCCGCCGGCTGATTGATGCTGCCCGACGGCAGATCGCCGTAGGCCATGAAGTTGCCCAGCCCTTCGCCGTAGCCGAACCATTCCTTGTAGAACGAGGCGACGGCCAGCACATCGGGAATGTACACCTGCTGGACGAAATCTTTGGCGCGAGCCGCAAGCTCGTTGAAGAGCGTGATCCGCTCCGGATTGATCACGGCTTCCGGCTCGTTGCCATCGATTGCGGTTGTCATCCCACCCACCAGATACGACTGCAGGTGTGGATTTTTACCGCCCAGGACCGCGTGGATGCGAATGAAATCCCGCTGCATATCAAGCGCCTCAATGTAATGCGCGACAGCAAGCAGGTTCGCTTCCGGCGGCAGTTGGTAAGCAGGGTGTCCCCAGTCACCGCTGCTAAAGAGGCTCAACTGCCGGCTGGCGACCAACGCCTTGACGCGGTCCTGGACACCCTTAAAGTAGGTCGTGCTCGACTTCGGCCATTCCGAGATCGACTGCGCCAGTTGCGAAGTCTTTGCCGGATCGGCCTTCAAGGCTAAGGTCACATCGACCCAGTCGAGCGCATGAAGGTGATAGAAGTGCACCACGTGGTCCTGAACGTTCTGCGACCCCGCGATGATGTTACGAACCAGTTGTGCGTTGGCGGGAACCTCAATGCCCAGAGCATTCTCCACCGCCCGCACCGACGCCAGCGCATGCACCGTGGTGCAGACGCCGCAGATACGCTGAGCCCAGATCCACGCCTCGCGCGGATCGCGCCCGCGCAGGATCAGCTCGATCCCGCGGAACATGGTGCCGGAGCTCCACGCGTCCGTGACGCGCCCTCCGTTCACCTCCGTCTCAATGCGGAGATGGCCTTCAATGCGTGTGACTGGATCGATGACGACGCGAGCCATTACTTCACCTCCGCTGACGCTGCCGTGACGGCTTCTTCTTCATGCGCTGTGCTGTCCCCGTTTTTCGGGCTGAAGTGATCGCGCACCACATGTCCGACAGCGTGCGCCGCGGTTGCGGCCGCCACTCCGGCCACCACCGTCCAGCCAATCTCACCCGCCGTCACATCCACGCCGAATCCGGCCGGGTGCGGCAGCCGCTCGTAGAACGGCGACTTCGTATCCCAGAACCGCGACGACGCGCAGCCGATACAGCCGTGTCCTGATTTCACCGGCCAGCTTGTGCCGCCGTTCCAGCGCACCGTTGGGCAGTTGTACGTTGCCTCCGGACCCTTGCAGCCCATCTTGAACAGGCAGTAGCCCTTGCGGTGCCCTTCATCGCCCCACGTCTGCACGAAACGTCCCGCATCGTAGTGCGCGCGGCGCTCGCACTGGTCGTGAATCAGTTGTCCGTACGCGAAGAGCGGGCGGTTGTCGCCGTCCATCGCGGGCAGCTCGCCAAACGTCAGGTAGTGCACCAGCACCGCGGCCGTATTCGTCGCGTTATGCGGGCAGCCCGGCAGATTCACCAGCTTCAGCCCGGGCACCGCTTCCTGCACCCCAACTGCTCCGGTCGGATTGATGCCCGCGCTCGGCAGGCCGCCATCCCACGCGCAGGAACCGATGGCGATCGTCGCCGCCGCGTTCCGGCAGACTTCGCGCGCGATCTCGATGGCGCTGCGCCCGCCGATCGTGCAGTAGATACCTTCCTCGGCCAGCGGAATCGAGCCTTCCACCACCACCAGATACTTGCCCTTCTCTTCCTTCACCACGCGCTGCAGCGCCGCTTCCGCGTGCTTGCCGTATCCGGCCATGATGGTCTCGTGGTACTCCCACGAGAGCGTCTCCAGCACGACTTCCTCCACCGTCGGGTGCGTCGAGCGCAGCATCGACTCGGAGTTGCCGGCACAATCCTGAAACTCCAGCCACACCAGGGTGGGTTTGCGCTTCTGGCCCAGCGCTGCCGCAATCGTCTGCGTGTAGGCCTCCGGCAACGCCAGCGTCGCCGCCATCGTTCCGCAAAATTCCATGAAGCGCCTGCGCGACACGCCGCGCCGCATGCAGTCGTTCAATACCGTTTCCTGCCTGGCCATTCGGCCCTCCGCCACTGTCCAGAATCCGGGGATTCGCCAGAGACCCTATCGCCGCTTAAAAAGCCCTGTATGTGATTGCGGTCACACTGCGGAATTTTTCTCGTCCGCCGGGGATGTAGCTATTAAGCGCCACGAGTGCGCAATTCGCGGGTGACCCGTGTCACACCGCCTTGTGCCAGCAGTCACAGTGATCGCCGCCCGCCCGGCGGGAGACTCCTCGCAGGAGGTTTTTCGTCATGAAAACCCTCGATGCCCGTGCCGCGGCCACGCGCGCTCTGGTCGTACCGGAGAAGATTCTGGTCGCCACTGACCTGACCGACCTCGATTACCTCATTCCCCATGCCGTCGCCCAGGGACGCGCCTGCGGCGCTGCGCTGACGCTGATCCACGTCATCCCGCCCGGAGAGGCGCTCTCCATCAACGCGCGTGCCATCCCATACGAAGATTCCGCGGCAATGGCCAAAGAAGCTTCACGCAAACTGGAAGAGGCTGCGGCCGGCATTCGCGACTCCGGCACGCCCTGTGAAGCGCTCGTGGTTTTCGGCTTCCCCCGCGAGAAGATCGCCGAGGCGGCTCGCGACATCGGCGCGGGACGCATCATCGCCGGCACCCACGGCCGCCGCCATCTGCGCCGGTTCATCCTCGGCTCGGTCGCCAATGAGATCCTGCGCAGCGCCGAAGTCCCGGTCTACTCCGTCGGCCCGCATGCCCACGAAGCCTCGTCCTTCGGCGCCCCCCAGCGCATCCTGCATCCTGTGTCGCTCGCTGCCGGATTCGAAGAGAGCGCGAGAATCGCCTTCGACCTCGCTCAGTTCTATCGCGCGGATATCACCCTGCTGCATGTGCTCAGCGAAGAGTTGCGCGCGCAACCCGATGTCGACCGCATTGTCGCATGGACCAAATCGGAGATGGAACGCGTTATCCCCGAGGAAGCTCCATTGTGGACGCATGCGCGCGCCCAGGTGGAGATGGGCGACGTCGTCGAACAGGTGCTCGACGTCTCGATGGAGATTTCCGCGGACCTCATCGTTCTGGGCGTAACCGAGGAAGTGGCCTTCTGGCCCATTCGCGGCGACGACACCGTCTACAAGATCATCGCCCAGGCAAAATCGCCGGTGCTGAGCATCCGCCGCAGCAAAGCGCAGTAAGGCAGGTCTGACGAGCCGCGCCGTTCCTCAAGGCTGGCCCGCCGCTCTTCGGTATATACTGGCGTATAGACGGAGGACTGCCGATGCCTCAGACCAAAGTGGTTCGCCTGTTTAAAAATGGCGCCAGCCAGGCCGTTCGTCTGCCAGCGGAATTCCGGTTTTCAGGCAACACGGTCTACGCCACTAAGGACGAAACCACGGGAGACGTGCTTCTCTCCCAACGCCCGGGCGCGAGTTACTGGGCAGATTTTTTCCGTGAGCTGCGGAGCATTGACGTGCCCAGCGATTTCCTGGTGAATCGCCCCATGAATCGCATCCCCGAAGAGCGAAATATCTTCGGCCAGGAAGAAAGCGAAAATACCGATGCTGCGCATGCTCGACACAGACATCTGCAGTTACCTGATTCGCGGACGGTCGCAGCGAATCGAAGATCGCCTCGCAACCGTCGCTCCAAATGAACTCTGCATTTCCGTGGTGACGCGCGCCGAACTTCTGTACGGGCTGAGACGACTGCCCGCGTCCCACCGGCTGCATCGGTCCGTTCAGCGGTTTCTGCGGATGGTGCGCAGCCTTCCCTGGGACGACGACGCGGCGCAATTCTACGCACAGATTCGCTATCAGCTGGTCGCTGCCGGAAAGCCCATTGGCGAACTGGACATGATGATAGCAGCCCATGCACTGGCTCTCGGCGCCACGCTGGTGACGAACAACACGCGCCATTACCAGCGCATCGCGCAGCCACTCGACATCGAGAACTGGAGCGATTAGCCTGCCCCCCTGCGAACGCCTACCACGCTCAGCATCCTCCCCGTGAATCCCTGCTCCGCGCGATAAGAAAAATACCGGTTGTTCTGGCAACGCGTGCAGTCGCCGATCACCATGATGGAATCGGGCCGCAAACCCGCATCCATGAGCTGGCGGCGATTCGCCTCGAACAGGTCCAGGTGCAGCGACGGCCCGAGATTGCTGTGCCCCGGCGCGCGCGCCGTGAGAAACAGCAATGGATACTTCTCGCGGATCGGATCCGAATCCGACACCTCCGTGAACAACTCCGCCGTGTAGGCAAACTGCGAGACAAACTCGCTGCGCACCTCTTCTCCCACCGCATAGCAGCAGCCCCCGATGCCTGGTCCGATCGCCGCCACCAGATCCTCCGGACGGCTGCGGAACTCTACCCGCATCCGCCCGACGCCATCCTCCACAATCCTCTTCAGCGTGCCCCGCCATCCCGCGTGAAAAGCCGCCACCGCCCTGCGTTTCACATCGGCAACCAGCACGGGAATGCAGTCGGCGGTCTGAATTCCCAGCAGAACCCCAGGTTCATCCGTCATGATCCCGTCGCCCTTACGCGGCTGCGGCCGATCAGCATCAGCCCGGCTCACCCGGTGGATGAGCGAGGAATGAATCTGCCGCAAGGTGACCAGCTCCGCATCCGGCGCGCCCAGCGCATCGAGGTATCGCCGCCGGTTCTCCAGCACATTCTCGCGGACATCCGAAGCCGAGAACCCCAGGTTCAGCTCTCCGCTGCGCTGCCCCGGCCGAAAAACCGTCGACACCCCACCAGTCCTCGTGCTGAATCCATGCACGAGCCACGGCCATGCCTTCCAGTCCGCAACCTGCACCACGTCCATTTGCGACTTGCGAACCCGGCGCGCCGCCTGCGGCAGGATGATGTGTCCTTCCGAGCTGCGCGAGCCTCCGCTCCAGCCGGGCTGCGTCCGCTGCCGGCGCGGACTGAGCCCTCCGCCAAGCAGCAGCTTGTCAATCCGTTGCAGATCTGAAGCAACAGTCCTGGGAGCCGCCATCGCACCCCATTTTACCGGGTGCTCTGCTCAGCGCCCCCGCGACGGATCCGGCGAACGGCTCCAGTCCATGTCGATAAAACTCGCCGCCGAGTGCGGCAGCCCAGGCGCATAGCATTGCCCGTCGGCGGCATACGTCGCACCGCATCCCGACGTCAGCTCCGGTTCCCGCGGCGACTTCGCATACTGCCACACCAGCGCGCGCGGAACATCGCTAAGCGCGGCACTGAAATTCTTCTGCGGAACAGTACAGCCCGGCGCGGGCGGGCAGCGATCATCCCAGAACCATAGCATCGCCCCGGGAAACCGCTGCGCCACATCCTGCGCCGTCGACATTCCTCCTCCGCCTTTCCCCACCGGCACTCCGGAGCAGTACACTCCCGCCCGATACTGCGACTTCCCTATCGCCTGGATCCACGCGCCCATGTAGCTCGCCTGTTCCGGAAGCAGGGCACCGCCTTCTTCCTGGTCCAGGAAAATGACTGAGCCCGCGGGAAATCCTTCGCGCCTCGCAGCCTTCACCGCTTCAGCCGCGTCGTCGCGTCCCAGTGCCGCAGCATCCTGCCCCTTCAGCTGCGCATCCAGCCTGCCGTTGAACAGCACCAGAAACCCGAAGCCCGCATTACGAATCGTCCCGCGCTTTCCGCCCCACGGATTGCTCTGCATGCCCGGCGGATTGTTCAGCCAGTACCCCGTAAACGCAAATGTCTTGTGCAGCACGGGCAGCAGAT
>DATGJK010000243.1:0-9645 GCA_035295245.1 Acidobacteriaceae bacterium | reverse complement strand
TCGAAGAATCCGCCGCCTCCCGACCCCCAGTGCACGCCCGCGGTGACCTTCCCCTGGGGCAAGGGGAGCTACAAGGCGGAGTAGGGCAGCAACTCGGGTGAGCCATTGACGGCCGTCGATGATCAGTTCGCGGGCGTCTTCTCATCAATGGCGACTGCGAGCGGGCGCGATTCTTATAGCGGAAAACCTGCTCAGCAACGTAGCGATCCAGAGGAAAAGGCTTACCGCCATGTAGGTTCCACGCAGGCCGCGCTTCAGCAGCGAGCAAAAGTTTTCGATTCCTTTGATTTCGGAGTGCGGCACAGACAGAATCTGCCGCGCAAAAGTCAACCACAGAGGCCGAGAAGAATCATGTCCACCTCATCATCAACGTAGAAGTGAAGCAACAAAATTAACCCCGGCCAATATGCCCTACTTTAGTCATTTCTAAGGCGCGCATAATTCCGGCACTATGGCGATCAGCTTCGTTCCCGTAACCGCGGTCTTTTTGTCTTTCACTGATCACTGAGTACTGACCGCTGCTCCGCTGCCCCATCCAAAACTGTCAAGCCCACACCGCCCAAACCAAAGTAACGGCCTCTGATTCCAGAGCACTTATCCGCCCCGTCCCGCCGGGATAATTGATACGATTTCCCGCCCCGCTTGGTATTCTGAACTTAAGAGTAGAAGTTGAACCGGAAGGTCCGCCGCGGCGGGCCTTTTGCTTTGCCCTGGGTGCACCGCCGCAAATCGGCCGGCTCCCGAACCGCTGATCTCTGACCGCTGATCTCTGATCGCTAACTCGCTAACCGCTAACTCGGAGGCTCTTCATGCCCGACCCGCAACTCCCTCAACCCATCTCCGTCTCCACCGGACGCTTCGAGCCTGACCGCCCGAAGCCCATCCCTTCCAACCGTCCCTTCTGCCGCGCTCTCACCGTCGACGGCGTTCGATGCAAAAAGCGTGTGCTGGGCGGACTCCACCTCTGCTACTCCCACTACCGCAACCGGCGCCCCGCTCTCCCCGAGCCCAGACAGGTCTCCGTCCCGCTCCTCGAGGACCGCTCCGCCATCCAGCTGATGGCCACCCAGATCCTCCACGGCATCCTCTCGAACCGGCTCGATCCCCATCGCGCCCGGGCGGCCGTCTATGTCCTCCACGTCGCCGCCTCCACCGTCCAGCGCCCGCCTCGTCCACGCCTCGCCGATCCCGAGCCACCCGCTGAATCGGTCTCCTCTCTCGGACGAGACTTCGAAGACTTCATCAGCGCCGACGGCGACCTCGCCGAGCCCGAGCTCAACCCCTCCTGCTCCGTCGCCGAATCCGCCCAGGCCTGCCGTGAGCTGATCCGCACCTTCCAGCCGCAAAGCCGTTGCCGACCTGAGGACGAGCCGCCCGATTGCGTCCCGCCCGATCCCAGCCACGACTCGGAGAAATGTCCCTGCTACACCTGCAGCGAGTACCGCGAATACATCGCCGAAGCTTCCGACAGGATCGCCACCCCGAGCACCCCCTGGTCCCGGTGAGCGGGACCAAACACGGTAATACCCGCAGGGTATTACCCAGCAACATTTGTCGAATGAAAGATTTGCAACATCCATACCCCGGGGGGCATACATCTTGGTCAAAGTCGCAACCGCAGGTGGAGAGATGGGGCGCTCGGCTCGGTGAGGAAACGGCTATTCCTCGCGCAGAGCGACCATAGGATCCACGTTGCTCGCCCGCCACGCCGGGATGACGGTCGCCGCGAATGCGACGGCCGCCAACAATGCGGGGACGGAGAGAAATGTCGCCACGTCGGTGGCGCTTACGCTAAACAGCAGGCTGGCGATGACCCGCGTGAGGGCGGCCGCGCCTGCAAGGCCGGCAAAGATGCCGATAAGCGCCAGCAGCATTCCCTGCCTGACGACCAGACCGAGGATCGCGTCGCGCCCCGCGCCTAAGGCGACGAGAATCCCGATGTCGCGTGTGCTCTGCGTGACGAGGTACGACATCACCCCGTAGAGGCCGACGGCGGCCAGCAGCAGCGCGAAGGCGGCGAAGGCTCCCAGCATGGTGGTTGAGAAACGCTGGCGAGCGAGGGAGTCGAATAAGCGGTCCTGCATGGTGCGAACGCCATAAACAACGGCGGTGGGATCGACGGCGTGGATCTCTCGAACCATCGCGCCGGACAGTCCCGTTTCATCGGAGCTGGTACGGGCGACCAGGAACGTCCCTCGATCCGGATCCTGCTGCAACGGGAAATAGGTCGCGATTTTGCCGTCGGTCTCGAGGCCGTATTGCTTGACCACTCCGACGACGCCGACGATGGTGATGGGCTTTTTCGGATCGAACCAGAGATGCTTTCCGACGGCGTCGCCGCGGGGCCAGAATCGCTGCGCGAATTTGGCATCGATGAGAACGGCCTGGGGCGCGTCGGGGCCGTCCTGCATGGTGAAGAAGCGGCCGGCCACCAGCGGAATCTCCATGGCGCGGAAATAGTCCGGGCTGGCCAGGCGCATATCCACCTGGAGTTCCTGGCCGGGCGGAGCCGTATATCCCTCGACGTGGATTCCTCCCCATCCCACGGTGCCGGTGAGCGGAAGAGCCGAGACTGCGCCTTCGGCGACGACACCTGGCAAGTGGGCGATGCGGGCTTCGACATCGCGGTAGAAGCCGCCGAGAATCCGGTTGTCGTGATACTTGCTGTCGCTGACCACTACCTGCATGGTCATGACGTGATCGGTGGTAAATCCTGGCGGCACCTTCTGCAGGCGGACGAAGCTGCGGATGAGCAGTCCGGCGCCGACGAGCAGAATCAGCGAGAGGGCAATTTCAGAAACCACGAGCAGGGCGCGGAGGCGGTGGCGGCGCATGTAGAGACCGCCCTCCGACTGCCCGGTGCGGGCGCCCGCCTTCAGCGATGCGTTGGGATCGAGCCTGATGACGCGCAACGCAGGAGCGAGGCCGAAGAGCACTCCGGTGGCGAGGGAGACGCCGAAGGTGAAGGCCAGGACTGCGCCGTTGATTCCGATCTCATCGAGCCGGGGAATGTTGCCGGGATTCATGGCGCGTACGACCCAGAGGCTCAGGCGCGCAACGAGCAGACCGGCGGCTCCGCCCAGCAAACCCAGGAGAATGCTCTCGGTTAAGAGTTGCCGGGTCAGGCGTTTCCAGTCCGCTCCCAAAGCGGTGCGGATCGCGACTTCCTTTTCGCGACCCGCGGCGCGGGCCAGCAGAAGATTGGCGACGTTGGCGCAGGCGATGAGCAAAACCAGCGCGACCGAGCCAAGCAGCACGAGCAAGGGGCGGCGTACGTCTCCGACGACTTGCTGCTGCAGTCCGACTACATCCATGCCGAAGCTGGCGTCGCGTTTATCTTTCTGGCGGATGCGGGCGGCAATGATGCCGATATCTGCCTGCGCCTGCTGCACGGAAACACCCGGTTTGAGGCGGGCCAGGATGTTGTAGTTCTCGTCACGGCGGCGCTGCTCTGCATCGGCCGCCAGAGGCAACGGCAAAAAGATGTCGATCTTGTCCATCGGTCCTTCGGAGGGCAGGACTTCGGAGCTCACCGAGAAGCCATGCCGCAGCACCCCTGCCACGGTGAAGGATTTCCCATTGAGGGTGATGCTCCTGCCGAGGATGGCTGGGGCTGCGTTGAACAGGCGCTGCCAGGCGCCGTTGCTCAGAATGGCGACCGCCGGCTGGCCGGGCTTGTCCTCCTGGGGCAGCAGCGTGCGCCCCAGCAGAGGCTTTGCCCCGAGCATGGACAACAGGCTCGACTGGGTGCTCAGGACGTCGACCCGCTCCGGCTGTTCGCGGCCGGTGAGAATGAATGTGCGGCTCTGCGCCAGCGCCATTGCTTCGAATGAGTGGTTCTCGCGCTGGAGATCGACGTACTGGCCTGGAGAGGGCCAGTCACGGAGAATGCCGATGCCAGGCGAATGCAGCCACACGGCGACCAGCCGATCCGCATGCGGATAAGGCAGCGGGCGCAGCAGCAGGGCGTCCACGACGCTGAAAATGGCAGAATTGGCGCCGATGCCGATGCCGAGGGAGGCCAAAATCACCACGGAGAGCATCGTGTTCCTGCGCAGGGCGCGCAGAGCGTAGCGGAGATCCTGTTGCCAGAGGTTCATCCATCCTCCCGTGTTGGATAAAAATCATAGGGCACGGCAAGGTCTTGTGCGTGGAGGGCTGCGGGGTTTGTGACGGATGGCGTGTGGAGTCCGTTGCGCAGATCGGCCCCTCCGGCACTCCGGCTGAAGCTCGACAATTTTTCTTTCTTTCAGGTGCCTGACCTGCGATACTTGATCGTGCCCGCCTGGCTCGTCCAGCACACAAATCCAAACAAGGTGACGCAGAAATGTCCGCAAAGTACATTTTTGTGACCGGCGGAGTTGTATCCAGCCTCGGCAAGGGTCTTGCCGCGGCTTCGCTCGGAGCTCTGCTCGAAAGCCGTGGCCTCAAGATCAACCTGATGAAGTTCGACCCGTATCTGAACGTCGATCCGGGAACGATGTCGCCGTTTCAGCACGGCGAGGTGTTCGTCACCGACGACGGGGCGGAGACGGATCTGGATCTGGGGCACTACGAGCGATTCACGCACGCCAGGCTGACGCGCGACAACAACTGGACCACGGGGCGGATCTACGAGCTGATCATCAACAAGGAGCGGCGGGGCGACTACCTCGGAAAAACCGTTCAGGTCATCCCGCACGTCACCAATGAGATCAAGAACGCCATGCGCAAAGTGGCGGCCGAGGGCGACATCACGATTGTCGAGATCGGCGGAACGGTGGGCGATATCGAGTCGCTGCCGTTTCTGGAAGCGATCCGGCAAATGCGCCAGGAACTGGGGCGCGAGAACACCGTTTTCGTCCATGTGACGCTGGTGCCGTGGATCGGCGCGGCGCAGGAACTGAAGACCAAGCCAACGCAGCACTCGGTCAAGGAGCTGCTCTCAATCGGGATCCAGCCGGACATCCTGCTGTGCCGCACCGACCGCGTCCTGTCGCGCGAGGTGAAGAGCAAGATCGCGCTGTTCTGCAACCTGGAAGACCAGGCGGTGATCACGGCCCGGGACGTGGAATCGATCTACGAGGTGCCGCTGGCGTTCGCGCAGGAAGGCGTGGACCGGCTGGCGCTGAAGTATCTCCACATGGAAACGGCCGAGCCGAAGCTGAGCAAGTGGTCGGATCTGGTAGGCCGCTGCTACAACCCGCAGGACGAGGTGTCGATCGGGATTTGCGGGAAGTATGTGGAGTACGAGGACAGCTACAAGTCGCTGAAGGAGGCGCTGGTACACGGCGCGCTGTCGCTGAACCTGAAGCTGAACGTAACGTGGATCGAGGCCGAGGGGCTGGAGCAGGATTACGCCGAGCAGCTGCGCGGATTCGACGGCATCCTGGTGCCGGGCGGGTTCGGCAAGCGTGGCATCGAAGGCATGCTGAACGCGATCCGCTATGCGCGGGAGCAGCAGGTGCCGTATTTCGGCATTTGTCTGGGCATGCAGACGGCGTGCATCGAGTTTGCGCGCAACGTTTGCGGGCTGGCCGGGGCGAATTCGAGCGAATTCGATCCGGCTACGCCGCATCGGGTGATTTACAAGCTGCGCGAGTTGACCGGCGTTGAAGAGATGGGCGGCACAATGCGCCTGGGCGCGTGGACCTGCCTCTTGCAGCCTGGATCGGTGGCGGCGAGAGCGTATGGGAAGACGGAGATCAGCGAACGTCACCGTCACCGTTACGAATTCAACCGCGAGTATGAGGCGCTGCTCACGGGCGCGGGACTGAACATCACCGGGACCACACCGGATTCCACCTACGTAGAAATCGTGGAGCTGCCCGGACATCCGTTCTTTCTGGGCTGCCAGTTCCATCCGGAGTTCAAGTCGAAGCCGCTGGAGCCGCACCCACTGTTTGCGGCCTTCGTGAAGGCGAGCTACGAAAACCGGGTGAAGGGCAGGAAGGAAGACGCGGCAGGGGTGGAAGAGACCGCCGGCAGGCGGTAGATGGCCGCGGCCGCGCTAGGGCATGCGGATGCGCGGCGCCAAATCCGGGGCGGCCGACTGGTATTGCTGGACGTTCAGGGTATAGATTTTGTCCGCGCCGCACTTGCGGGCGCAAGCCAGATGCAGCGCGTCATAGAGCGCGGCGCCGGAGAGTTCCATCTGCGCGGCTCGCGCCAGCACCGTCATATATTCATTGCCGGCCAGGGAAATGGTGGTGATCCGGGCGAGGAAAGTCTCGAGCGCGAGTACGGCGTCGCGAGAGCGGACCCGAAACGGTGGCGGCGGCGTGGTCAGAGCGTTGTATAACTCCGCCACTGTCTGGACGCTGGTGGCGGCCTTCTCGCGCTCGCACTGATTCCACAGCTCGCGGCTGGCGGCATGCCGCTCGTGGTGCACCTGAGCGACGGCGACCAGTACCGAGGCGTCGAGGAAGATCATCCGGCGACCTCGGAACGGGCAGGTTCGCAGGATTCCACCGGTTCGGGCTCGGGGGTGAGGGCGCGCAGCTCGCGCTCGTGCCGGGAGCGGTTCAGGATGTCGGCAACCGTGTCCCTGGACAGGACCGCGGTTCCGGAGGATTCGGCCGGGTAGATGAGGGGCGTTCCGTTTTCGATGGAGAGGCGGGCTTCGCGGGCGGCAGGGGTTAGGGTGAGCCGTTCGCCGGAGCGCTCGAGACGCAGGACGGTTCCAGGCGTGAGGTGGAGGTCGTCGCGAAGGTCTTTGGGGACGACAATGCGGCCGGATTTGTCGATCGTGACGGTGGTTTGCACGATGGCATTTTGCCATTGAAGATGGCATTTCCAACCAGTCGCGCAACTTGCAGGTAAATAACCAGTTCTATACCTCAGCCGGAACCTGGATGGCGATCTCGATGATGGGATGGCTGAGCAGGGTGTTGTGGATGAGGCAGTGCCGGACGGCGCGCTCCACACCCTCTCCGTGTTCAGCGTTGAGGGTCAACGGCAGGTCCACCTCGATGCGGAGGTGGTCGAGGCGAGCCGGATTGGCCAGTTTGTCGGCTTCGACGCGGACGCGGGTGCCCTCGGTGGCGAGGCCGTGCTTGCGGAGGTACTCGGCGGCGTAATAGGCGGCGCAGGCTCCAAGCCCGCCAAGGAAGATTTCGGGCGGGGTCATGCCTTCGTCGAATCCGCCGTTTGCAGGTGGCTGGTCGCAGACGAGGGTGTGCTGGCGCGCATGAATCTCAAACTGGACGGATCCGAGATGGTCCACGGTGACTTCGATCATGGGGGGAGTCCTTTCGGAGTCAGTGATCAGCGATCAGAGATCAGAGCTCAGCCAAAGATTGTTCCTCCGCACGCACCCGGGGCAGTGACGGCGGTCACCGGATTCCGCGCTGAGGGCTGAACGCTGTACGCTGTTGGGGTGAGCCGGGAATTTGAGATTGGACCGGTGCGGGTGGGCGGCGGACAGCTGTTCCTGATCGCCGGGCCGTGCGTGATCGAGAGCGAGACGCATGTGCGGACCATGGCCGAGGCGATCCAGCGGATCACGTCGGATCTGGGCGTGCCGTACATCTTTAAGTCGTCGTACGACAAGGCGAACCGGACATCGGTGGCGAGCTTTCGCGGGCCGGGCCTGGTGGAGGGTACGGCCATTCTGCGAAGAATGGCGGAGTCGACCGGACTGCCGGTGCTGACGGATGTGCACGAGGCGGCACACTGCGAGATCGCGGCAGAGGGCGCGGACGTGCTGCAGATTCCGGCGTTTCTGTGCCGGCAGACCGACCTGCTGGTGGCCGCGGGGCGCACGGGGCGCGCGATCAACGTGAAGAAGGGGCAGTTCGTGGCGCCGTGGGACATGCGCTACGCGGTCGAGAAGATTGCGACAACGGGGAATCCGCGGGCCTTCCTGACGGAGCGCGGCTCGAGCTTCGGCTACAACAACCTGGTGGTGGACATGCGTGCGCTGGCGATCATGCGCGGTTTTGCGCCGGTGGTGTTTGACGGAACGCATTCAGTGCAGATTCCGTCAGGGTCGAACGGCGTGACGGGCGGGCAGCCGGAGTTTATTCCGCTGTTGATGCGCGCGGCGGTGGCGGCCGGGGTGGACGGCATCTTTCTGGAAGTGCACGACAATCCGGCGGAGGCAAAGTCGGATGCGGCGAATGCGCTGCAACTGGAGCAGCTGAAGCCGCTGCTGGAAACGCTGCTGGCGATTCACCAGGCGGCTGTGCCGGTGTCGGCGTAATCAGAGCGCAGAGCGCAGAGCACAGAACTCAGAAGATCAGAGCTCAGAGCACATTCCCACCCTGTCGTTCAAAAGCAGAACGACAAGGGTGGGGCACCCCTGTTCCGTATCCTCAGATTGGCTTGCGCAGCAGAACGGTGTGGTTGCCGGGGACGTGGGGACAGTCGGCTTCGACGAGGCCGGCGTCGGTGGCCGCGGCGAGTTCCTTGAGGAACTTGTCGTTTTTCACGTGGCCTTTGGGCTCGACCAGCAGCATGGAGGCGCCGGGCTTCATGACGGCGGCGGTCTCGCGGAAGAAGCGCTCGGCTGAGGGCAGTTCGTGCACCATGGCGAAGGCGAGCACGAAATCGACCGTGCCCGCGAGGTCGCCGATGCCGAGAGAGTCGCGCAAAACGAGCCGCGTCTCGATGCGGCTGTCGAGAGCGGCTTTTTGCGCGCGGCGCTGCAGCGCATCGATCATCTTCGGCTGGATATCCACAGCGATGACGCGGCCCTGCGTTCCGACGAGACGCGCGAGGCTGAGCGTGAAGAATCCCATGCCGGGGCCGGGCTCGAGGACGGTCATCCCGTCGCGGACGTAGCGGCTGAGCAGGCGTTCCGGCTTGACGCGCCAGCTGCGCAGCGGATTCAGCAGGAGGGGGCCCATCCACCAGGGACATACCCGTTCGGCCATTGCGTTTGCGTCTCCCATGCGGGAGGTATACGCAGATGGCGTGCCGCGGTTCCGTGGAAAAAACCACGGTGCAGGGATTAGGAGGTGGGGGTGCAGGACGGCGGGTGATATCGCGCGGGCGATGGGCTTTTCCTCATGCGACAATGAAGGTGAAAAGGCCATGAAAACTCCCACCGCCGTGGCGCCCCCGCCAGCCACCATTACGCCGGAGCTTCTCGCCGCACACGGAATCACATCCGACGAATACCAGCGCATTGAAGCGGCTCTGGGGCGCACGCCCTCGCTGACGGAGCTGGGCATTTACTCCGTCATGTGGAGCGAGCACTGCTCCTATAAGTCGTCGAAGGTGCATCTGAAGCGGCTGCCGACGCGCAGCAAGCTGGTGGTGCAGGGGCCGGGCGAGAACGCCGGCATCATCGACGTGGGCGACGGCTGGGCCTGCGCCTTCAAGATCGAGTCGCACAATCACCCGTCCTACATCGAGCCCTATCAGGGCGCGGCGACGGGCGTGGGCGGCATTCTGCGCGACATATTCACGATGGGGGCGCGGCCTCTGGCAGTGATGGACTCGCTACGATTCGGCCCGCTGCGTCCGGAGCCGGGCGTGCCGGAAGAACTGGTGCGGAAGAATCATTCGGTGATGGAAGGCGTGGTTCACGGGATCGCCGGTTACGGCAACTGCTTTGGCGTGCCGAACCTGGGCGGCGAGACGCGCTTCGAGGCGTGCTATTCGGGGAATCCGCTGGTGAATGCGTTTGCGCTGGGGCTGGTGCGGCGGGACGAGATTTTC
>DATGJK010000242.1:0-9844 GCA_035295245.1 Acidobacteriaceae bacterium | reverse complement strand
GTCGCCAGAGGCCGTGCGGCGGCCGGCAGCACACCCGGATACTTCTTTTCGATGTCGTGCCAGCGTGCCACATCCGCGAGACGGTCGAACCGCAGCACGATGAGCAGATTCGGGTCCTCCGCGCCTGCTCGGGAACCGAAGAGTACCTGATAACTGCGGAAGACTCCTTCTTTTTCCCAGCGCAGCAGTTGCGGGACTCCCTGAGTGCGCATCAGTTCGCGAAACGGGCCACGATCGCCCGCGCGCACGGAATATGTGAGGATTAATGCCACCGGATCGGCAGACTGTTGCCCGACTGCTGCGCTTCGGCTGTTCGGGAAGAACAGGAACGCCAGCGCCAGCGCATAGGCAAGCCCCGGTCGTACACGGCCTGGTTTGCCTAACTCGCGGGTCCAACTGCAGTGCATTGATCCCGGAGCAAGCTTCAGGCGGTTGATCATGCGCCAGCCTCATGGCTCCGGAGGGCTGATGGTCCACAGGACCGTCGCATCGAAGAGCGCATGTCCCTGTTCGGTTAGATCATCGAAGGCAGGATTGTCAACGGGAAACATGGAACGGCGCGCCGGCGCGATGAAGCCATCTGCCATCTCGGTACCTTTTTCAAAGCCAAAGATGGCTCGCTCGCGAAACGAGTTCGGGAGGGTGGCAATAACAGTTGCCGAGGGTGGAGGATACGCCCACTTGAGAACATCCGGCTCCTTGATGAACTTCACGTAGCCATTCTTCAACCCAGCTGCCATGGGATGCGAGGAGTTCACAATCTCGAGGTAATCTTCCGGAGGATCTTCACTTTCTTTGGGCTCGCCGTGCTCTCCATAGTCGACATAACGGTGGCGATCGGCCATCTTCAGCGTATCTGCCATCAGACCTTCAAGGCACATCAGCGGGATCCTCGCGTCCCAATATCGATTGGCCATCTTGTACTTGGAGTTTGTTGCGGAGATCAGGATGAAATCCTCCCCCTCCGCTACGGTATCCGGCGCGGTTTGATCGACCTGCTTTACGATGAAGCCGACTTCCTTGAGGTGCTCGGAGATGTGATCGTCTGATTCTTCACCCTCGGGAGTATTAAGGCGGCGGACGAAGAGCACCTTCTTCCCTTTCGCGGCGCGCCTGAGGGCCGCATCAGTAACGGCTGGGTCATACGGTGCAGGAACAGGAGGAGGGCTGAGTGCCCAGCGCAGTGTTGCATCGAACAGCTTGAGACCGACCCACCAGTCCGCAAGCGCGGGATCCTTTTCGGCCGGACCGTGGGCTGCAGTCAGGAAATGGAAGGTCGAATCCTGCAGGTAGAACCCGACTCTACGACCCGGAGCGACAAAGCCGTCGTACATGGTTGCGCCCTTTTCATACGTGAAGACGGCGGCATGGGTTCGGTCTCCTTCGATGTTGACGACGATATCGGAAGACGCAGCGGGTTTGCCCCACCCGAAGCTCTGCGGTTCCAGATAAAGAGTGCCAAACATCTGCGATTTCCCGCCAAACTGGCGCACGATGGGATCTGTTGCGTTGGGGAAATATCCGTACAGCACGGAGAACGCGCGGGCGTAGTCCTGTTCGGGGTCGAGCGTCTCAAAATCCACGTGGCGCTCCGGGCCTGTCATCCGCATGTCCGGGTAATCCACGGTGTTCCAAGTAAAGACCGGAACAGCAATGCGGGCGTATTTGTCCGCCACTTCGCGGGGATCCGCTGTGGAAGAGAGCAGCACCAGATCATAGCCCTGGGCTTTCGATGGAGGATCATCCTCGGTGGCCGTCGTGACGACGTAACCTTGCTGTTCAAGATACTTTTTTATCAAGCCGTCGTCGTTCGTCTCTCCCGCCTCAGGGGTACCTACCACCATGAGAAGTCTCTTACCGCGGGCGTCTTCCGGAGTAAGAATGCGCTGTGCTGTGGCGGAGAGGCCGGCTGCCAGTGCCGCTAACGTCGCCCAAACCGCCGTCTTCTTCATCATTCGTTTCGCTTTCCTCTCCGGCTATTGGAAGCCCTTCAGTAGCCTGCAACGAGAACCACGGGCGAGCCCGCGTCCATAGCAGTCATGTAGAGATGGTGGGTCTTCTCATCCCAGGCAACCGCCTCTAGTCCTGATGCGAGTCTGGAAGTGCTTCCGAGCGTGTAATTGATGAAGGCATTCATGCGCACGCCGGCCAGTGTCCCATCCTGCTGTGCCGAAAAGGCCGCAGCTTTCCACTGCCCTTTTCCCTGGGGGAGCCACACGAACGTCGAGCGGCCGGTTCCAGTGCCGCCTTTCAGCTCGATAAAGATAAAACCGGCATCCGTATCCACGATTTCGATGACGCCGTTCTCGCACGTGACGAACAGACGTCGGCCCTTTGTATCCAGCGCGACGCCACTTGGCTGCCGGCCGGCCTGCATCGGATAGTCACCTTCGTTCATGAGCTTGCTGTGATTCAATACATGGACGACATTGGTCGCAGGATCGGCAACGTAGACACGATCGAGATTGCCACATGCGATCTGGCCGCTACCGGTGGGAACTTTGCCGGAACTGAGGATTTGCCCGGTGGCCGCATCAATCGAAGCCAGCGCGCCTTCACTGCTCACCGCCTCGACGGTGTTGGCATCGCTGTCGTAGCACAGACTGGCCGGGCCGGGCGCCGTCAGATGCATGGTCTTCGCCGTGGTCAGGTCGGCCGGAGAGAAGGCAATGACACTGCCATGCTGATCCGTCGCGTAACCCTGATACGCTGCCGTAGCAGACCCCAACTGCGTAGCCGGAAGCAGGAGAACGTCGTCCATGTCCCTGAGATTGCCCACCGTGCCGATGCGCTCGCCGGTATCAGCATTCAGCACCAGTAGCCCGACGCTGTCTGCGACGAATAGCCTGCGATGTTCGGAATCGATGGCGAGGCTGTGCACGGCGCTCCCGGGCACTTTGTAACGCTGGATGATCTTATAGGTCTGCGAAAACGCGGGCAGAGTCATAAGACAAAAGCTGAGCACCAGAGCCGATGTTCGAGTTCGCTGCAGTTGACGAAGCACGCAAACCACCGATGTTGAAATCTGAAAACGAAGCCACTCTAGAGACGTCGGACTCGCAGTGTCAATGAATTCTCCCTGGAAAAAACGCATTCTGAAAGAACTTTTATGTTGGTTTCAGATTGTGGATGAAAATCGTTCAGAAGAGTGGTGAACGATGGTGGAGCCGTCGAGACTGGATCCGGGTTCTGGGCCTAAGTGTAGCGGGAGGTAGCTTCCGGAATCAGATCGCGGCCCAGCACCTCGGACGATCGAAGTGTCGCCGACCATTTGAACGTAGTGCTCGTACGTGGCATGGTCGGCGGCAATCATGCGCTCATCGAGCGGCGCGACCGATTCACCCTCACCGGTGATCTCGATGGTAATGCCCTGGTAAATTTTCGAAGGCAGCCGCGGATCGATCAGGATGCTGAGGTCCGACTGTCCGAGCATGTCGATGAAGCCCGGCGCAACCACCATGCCGTGCGCATCGATGGTCTGGCGACGCGAGGCCCGGTGACGCACGCCGATGGAGGCGATATGACCTTCTCGAATTCCAATGTCGCCCGAGTACCATGGCGAACCGGTCCCGTCGATGATGTGGCCGCGGGATGACGATGTCAAAGGGAGCAGTACGCCGGCGCGCTGTTGCGGTTCTGCGCGGGGAACAGTCCGACGGACGGGAGAAGCAGGAGCACTGCGGTGATTCGCATGTGATTTCTCAATCCGTTTTGAAGCCAGAGATCTGACAAGAAGAAAATTTAGGGCAGCGTCCAGGCAATGACTTCATCGCTGAGTAGGGGTGCGCCGATCAGCCCACCCCCCGTGGCGACAACAGCGACATACTGCTTCGCGTGCGCGTCTGCGTAGGTAATCGGCGTTGCCTCGGCAGATGCCGGGAGCTTCACAGTCCAGATCTCCCTGCCCGTTTTCGTTTCGAATGCGCGGAAGCGCGCATCGTCCGTCGCGCCGATAAAGGTCAGTCCGCCCGCGGTCACTATGGGCCCCCCCAGTCCTGGACGCCCTGTCTCCTGCTTTCCTTTCGGCAGGATGTCCGTAATGCCCAGCGTCGATCGCCAGGCGATCTTTCCCGTATTGACGTTCACTGCGACCATTTGTCCCCACGGCAACGGCGTACACGGCAGGTGGTTGCTCGCATCCCAGAACCGCGTCGCCCCAGCCAGTGGTCCGGAGTTCTCGTAACTGCCGTCCGGATTGCGAACAATCCGCATCGGCTGGCCGAGATTGTTTACGTTGACGACGTACAGTCCGGTACTCGGATCGAACGCGCCGCCGTAGTAATTGACTCCGCCCTGCGTGCCGGGAAGCGTCACGGTGTAGCGATTGAACTGCGGCGGAGTGTAAGGGACGGCGCTCAGCAGCATGTGGTTGTCGTGGACGTATCTCTCGCAGAATTCCCTGTGCTCGGGCGTCTCCGTGTAAAGGTTGTCGTCGTTGATGGTGTCTTGCGCAAGAGGAGGAGGGCTGTTGGGAAACGGCTGCGTCGGCCAGGCGTGCTCGCCGGGAACATTGCTCGGCGGCACAGGGCGTTCCGTGACACCGTAGATTGGTTTCCCGGTAACGCGGTTCAGAATGAACATCAGCCCCGTCTTATTCACCACTACGACCGCAGGTATGACCTGTCCCTCGTGCTTGACGTTCACGAGTGCGGGCGGAGCCTCCGCGTCGTAGTCCCAGATGTCGTGGTGAACAATCTGGAAATACCAGAGCAGCTTGCCCGTCGCAGCATCAGCGGCCACGACGGAGGTTCCGAAGAGGTTTTTGCCGGGGCGATCGACACCCACCCTGTCGTTATTGGGAGCTCCAAAGGGCATATAGACAATGCCGCGCGCCGCGTCCACAGTCATTAAGCCCCAGACGTTGACGCCGGAGCGATTCTTCCAACTGTCTCCGCCCCAGGTGTCATGGCCTTCTTCGCCAGGCCGGGGTACCGAGTGGAACGTCCATACCAGCTTGCCGGTACGCGCGTCCCAGGCGCGCGTATCGCCTGCCGGTCCCACACCCCCGTGCAGGCCGCCGGGTCCTTCCCCGGTACCTGCTCCCGTGATAATCAGGTTCTTGTAGATCACCGGCGGCGAGGGCAGGATGTAGGGCTCATCCATACCAGTCGTCATAACTGCAGGTGTTTTCAGATTGACAGTGCCGTGAACTCCGAACCAGGTGTTCAGCCGTCCGGTTCTGGCGCTGATCGAGTACAACCGTCCGCCTCGCGTGCCGAAGATGATCGCCGGTTCATAACCTGCCTCTCCCGGCCAGTAAGCCACGCCACGCAGAGAACACTGATCGCCGCCGGGAATATGGAAGATCCATACTGGCGACCCGCTCGCTGAGTCCAGAGCAACAATCTCGCTGTAGGGCGTAGCCACATACATCGTCGGACCGACGACCAGCGGCTGATCCTCCGACAGATGGTAACGAGCAAATGTTAATCCGGGGCTGTCGGGAGTGGCGCCGGCATTCCCGTGCGGTTTCATGTGGTAAATCCACGCGATGCGCAGCTTCTTTACATTGGAAGGCGTAATTTGATCGAGCGTTGAGTAGCGCATTCCGGCCGGATCGCCCCCGGTCATCGGCCAGTTACCTTCTCGATCCAGGGGTCCCGTTTCAGCAAGCGAATTAGTGAAGGTTGCCGCGGCGCCGGCCCGATTTTGTGCTGAGGCTGGAATGCTTGCCGCAGGCACGCTCGTGCCTGCCACGGAAGCAGACGGAAACGATTTGGCAAGGTAGGTCGCAATCTCGTCGAATTCGCTGTCGCTGGCAACTGCTCCGCGAGCCGACATCATCTGCACAAGGCTGTACCAGCCCTGCGGTGTCAGGTGCTTCGTGGCGTTGATCTCCGGCGAATGACACCGTGAGCATACGCGAATCGTGAGTGCGCGACCCTCGCCGGGCGGGAGGAGCTTGTACGCCGGTGGAGACGACTGGCTGAGCGGTGCGACCGTTTGTGCGGCCCATCGCTCTGGCGCGGCGCAGATGAGCGCCCCGGAAACCAGCAATACAAGGAGACTTACAATTTGGCCTGCGAAGCGACGGAGCCGGGGAGTGATGCGCACAAAATTCATGAGACCCGAGGGATCTTTCCTTCAGTCGCGTTTCCATCCATGCATCCCGAATTGTACTCGGTCCAACACTCTCCCTTGTCGGGCGAGTATCGCCTTTCGGAGTCGGACGGTCTCGCTCGTTTCTTCCGATCGGCGGAGCCTTGCTGCACAGAGCAGGTTCCTCACCTATCGCCTGCCTGCCGTGATCTTCATCAGTTAGAGTGGTGTGACGCGGAGTCCGGCGTTCGCGTGTCCTGCGTAGTTCGACCGGAGCGAAGCGGAAGAGGACTGGGAGATGAGGAGGCGGTCCTTAAGTATTCTGTTGAACGCAGGGATCCTGATTTTCAGTGGCGTTGCCGCTGGTCAGGAGATGGAAAGCGAGCCGGCAGCCAACGCGCAGCAACAAAAGTCCTACTCGGCGATGACTCCGCAGCAGCGGGCCGCCGCCACGCGCGCGTTCCTCGGGCTTGGACCGCCTCCGGACAAAGCAGCAGCGGCTCTGGGCGAGCCTCTTTTTCAGCGGGACTGCGCCTTTTGCCATGGCCCTCGGGGGCGCGGCGCCACGGCTCCCAGCCTGATCACGTCGGGCGTGGTGCTGGACGATATCCGTGGCGACCATCTGGTGTCTTTTCTGAAGAAGGGTCGACCGGATAAGGGAATGCCTGCATTCGCTACTGTTTCCAGCGACCAGCTGACAAACATTGCTGAGTTTCTGCACCTGCAGGTTGAGGAGGTCGCCAACCGCGGCGCCTATCATGTGCTGAACATTGTGGTTGGAAATGCAGCCCAGGGGCATGCTTATGTATCCGCTCACTGCGAATCCTGCCACAGCATGGCGAGCTTCGCTCATTTCGCTGGTCGGTTTCGTTCGCCGGACCAGTTGCAGCGCGCATGGATCTGGCCTGCGCGTTCCAGCGATCCGGCGCTTGCGATTACCGCAACCGTCCGGCTGCCGAACGGCAGCACACTGACAGGCCGCGTGACTCAGGTCAGCGATTTTCGCATTACGGTGATTGACCGCGAGGGCCAGACCCATGCAATCGACCGGACTGCCGGAGTGCAGGTTGAAATGCACGACCCCCTCGCGGCGCACCAGACCATGATCATGAGTCTGACGAATGGCGCGATGCACGACGTAACGGCATATCTGGAGACGATGCGGTGAGGCTCATTCTGGCCTTATGCGCTGCGCTGGCGACAGTGGCGCTCTCGGCGCCTCCTGCCACGCCGCATGTCTTGCTGGGTCCGAACGACCTCGGTCAGCCTCCGGTCAGCGTATGGCCCACCTTCAACGGCGACTACACTGGCCGCCGCTTCAGCACCCTCACCCAGATTGGTTCCGGCAATCTGAACCGGCTTGCGCTCGAATGGGTCTATCGCATCACCAGCGTTGGAGCGCAGCGGGGCGCGCCCGTCCCGGTGATCAAATGTACGCCGCTTCTGGTCGGAGAGACGCTGTACATCACCATTCCCGATCACCTGTGGGCGCTCGATGCGCGCACTGGAAAAGAACTGTGGCACTACGACTGGGTCGATCATGGCGGCCACCTTATCGGCCAGCGCGGCGTAGGGATATGGAAAACGACGGTTTACTTTCAGACTCCGGATAACTGGCTGATCGCTCTGGATGCGAATACCGGACACGAGTTATGGCGCAGGCATTATGCGGATGCGCGCGAGCAGTATTTCTCCACATCGGCTCCACTCATCATTAAGAATCACGTCATTGTAGGCGTAGGCGGCGATGCGATGGACATGCCCGGATTTCTGGATTCCTTTGACCCCGCAACGGGCAACTTACAGTGGACCTGGTGGTCCACTCCGCGGAAAGGCGATCCCGCGCTGAAGACCTGGCCGAACGAGACCGCTTCAGACCACGGCGGCGGCATGACGTGGATGCCGGGAACCTATGATCCCGAGCTGAATCTGCTGTATTGGACCACCGGCAACACCAATCCGGTCTTTGCCGGCCAGGGCCGTCCCGGTGCGAATCTGTGGACCGAGTCGATCGTTGCTCTGGATGTCGATACGGGCAAGCTGAAATGGTATTTTCAAGTGTCGCCGCACGACACGCATGACTTCGATAACACGACGGCTCCTGTTCTGGTCGACAGAATCGTGAATGGCACCCCTCGTAAGTTACTCGTGCAGGCAGCAAGAAACGGCTTTTTCGTCACCCTCGACCGCGTTACGGGGAAATATCTGGTTGTCAAACCCTATGTTCCCCTCGACTATTCTTCCGGGCTCTCACCGCAGGGTGAGCCGATGCCGATCGCGGATAAGGATCCATCCGTCGGCGGCTCAATCAATATCGTGAATGCAACGAATTGGCAAGCTCCGGCCTACAATCCGAAAGCCGGGTTGTTTTATGTCAATTCGGTGGAGGGGAAGGCGATTTACTACCTCACCGATGACAGCGCTAGTCCCTCCGGCTATGGCGGTACAGTCACCGGCATCGGACATTTACAGCGCGTTCTGCAGGCGATCGATCCGCTCACGGGCAGAACGGTCTGGCAGCATGTTTATCCCAACCTGAACAATGCTCCGACCACAGTTGGCCCGAGCATCCTGACGACGGCCAGCAATCTTGTCATCACGGGCGACGATGAGGGGAATCTAATTTTCTACTCCGCCGACAGCGGACAGATTCTCGATCATCGCGAACTCGGCGCTCCGGAATCCGGGGGAATCGTCACCTACATGCTCGATGGAAGACAATTCATTGTTTTCGGAGCAGGCGACAGCCTCTACGCCTGGAGCCTGCCGCGACAGAGCGAGCGTCGAGCCGAAGGGGCGGATTGATTCGGGAAATATCGTCATTGCGGGAACCATGCGCGAGATAAGAGTGCCGGAGCCGTCGATGAAGCCCAGCCGCACCCGACACACCGTCGTCGGCCTCGCGATTAGCCTCGCAATCCTTTCCTACGTGCAAAGGGTCGCGATCTCCGAGGCTGCCGGACCGATCGCCCGCGACCTGCACATCCCGATGGATGAGATGGGGCTCATTTTTGGAGCCTTTGGGCTGTCGTATGCGCTGTTCGAGGTACCCATGGGGCTGCTGGGCGACCGGCTCGGCGTCCGGCGGGTTCTGGCGCAGATCGTTCTCGCGTGGTCGGCCTTCACGGCATTGACCGGAGCCGCATGGAATGTGGTCTCGCTGTATGTGATCCGGTTTCTTTTCGGAGCCGGAGAGGCGGGCTGCTTCCCCAACCTCACGCGCATGCTGAGCGTGTGGCTGCCCGCGCGGGAGCGCATCAGGGCCCAATCGCTGATGTGGGCCTTTACTCGCTGGGGCGGCGCCGCCACTCCGCCGCTGACGCTGCTCTGCATCACGCTGTTTGGCTGGAGGATGGCATTCGTCAGCTTTGCCGGACTCGGCGTGGTATGGTGCGTCGTCTTTCTCGTGTGGTTCAGGGATGATCCGGGCCAACACCGAGCGGTCAATGCGGCCGAAAAGGAATTGCTGGCAGGCTCGCGGGCCCTCACCACGCATCGGCACGGCCAGCGTCATTGGCTGTCGTTGCTGCTCACGCCGCGAGTGTCACTGCTGGTCCTGCAATATTTCTGTTTCTCGTATGTCTGGTATTTCTACATCACGTGGCTGCCTACTTACCTGCAGCAGGGCCGGGGACAATCGGCGGAGCGCGCCGCCACGCTGGCTGTACTGCCGCTGTTGTTCGGCGGATTCGGTTCCCTGGCTACGGGCCTAGCTCCGACGCGGATATCACGCCGCGCGATTGCCGTCGTCGGATTTCTTGGAACTGCCATTCTGCTGCTGGCCGTCACGCACATTCGATCGGTC
>DATGJK010000241.1:0-4285 GCA_035295245.1 Acidobacteriaceae bacterium | reverse complement strand
TGCTCGCCTATGGAGTATGCCGGGCGGCGTTTGTGGCTTTCCGTCAGCATGCCGGATCGGTTGCGGCGCAACGAGGCGAGGCCCAGGTTGCCTCCGTCTCGCAGTCTTAGGTTGGCTCCCGCATAGGCGGATTCACCCGCCTGTATCGGTTCTCTTTTGAGAATCGCTCTCGCTCATTCCGCGCGCAGAGCCTCAACTGGATCGGTCGAAGCCGCGCGCCGTGCGGGCAGATAGCTGGCCGCCAGGCAGCACAGGCCAAGAATGACGACCACCACGAGAATTGTTTCCAGGTCATTCGCAACCGCTCCGTAAAGATAGCTGCGCATCAAACCTCCAGCCGCCCAGGCCACCACCAGGCCAATGCCGATGCCGAAACCAAGCAGAGTGAGCGCGTGGCGCAGAATCAGCCAAACAATATCGGCAGGTTCGGCGCCGAGCGCAATGCGAACACCCAGCTCGCGCGTGCGCTGGCTCACGGAATACGCCAGCAGTCCGTAGATTCCGGCGATGGCGATGAGCAATGCGCAGACGCCGAAGATGCCCAGCAGGCGCGCGGCCAGAGTTTGACCGCCAAGCGCATCATCGATCACCTGCCGCATGGGCTGCAGTCCCTCAACAGCGATATCAGGCTGAAGCGCGTGCACGTCGCGGCGAATCGTGTCCTCAATCAGACCCGGCGCCGCAACGGTTCGTACGGCGATATCCATGTGGAAAGCGGCGAGGATCGGGTAGAACATGTCGGACGGGCTGAGCTGCTCAAGATCGAGGTCGATCTCGGGAACAGCGCCCTCGCCGGGGGAGTTTTGGCGCGCGCTGTCGAGGACGCCAACAATGGTTCCCCACTGGCGAGGCTTTCCTTCGTCGCCCACTTCAAGCTGCTGGCCGATGGGATTCTGGCCAGGAAACGCCTGGCGGACCAGTTCCTGATTGACCAGCAGGGAGACAGGGCTGGTGGGGGTGTCCTCGTCCGAAAACACGCGGCCCGCGAGCAGACGAATGCCCATGGCCTGAAAGAATCCATTGGTCGCGGCACGGACCTGCGCGTGAATCTGTTCCCCCTTAGGCGCGGGCGGCCGGTTGCGAATCTTTAGAGCGTCGTCGAAATTCCAGGCCGGCTCCAGAGGGCGCACGGTGCTGAATCCCACGGCGGTTACGCCAGGCGTGTGGGCCAGCTTGTCGGCCAGCGGGTCGTAGAAATTTTGAATCAGGCTCGCACCATGGGCCTGCTTATCCGTGAGCGTCCACCAGGCGCCATGCGTCGGCAGATATAAGGAGCCGGTGATGACGTTAGTCGACGAGAATCCAAGATCGGCATTGCGCAGGCTCAGCAGCGTCCGCATCATGAGGCCGGCGGCGATCAGCAGCGCCAACGTCAGAGTGATTTCCGAGATCACCAGCCCGTCGCGCCACAGCGCCTGATGCCGGCTCGTTCCCGCGGCCAGAGAGCCTTCGCGCAGACCCTCCTGCGCCGGGACGGTCGACGCATGCCACGCCGGAGCCAGTCCGAACAGAAGCGCAGAGATGCAGGAGGCGACCAGCAGAAACGCCAGGACACCCGCGTTGATATGGATATCGTTGCCGTAGAGGACCGAGTTTGCGAGGTAACGGCTGAGCAGGCGCAGAGCGAGTTCGGCAATACCCAGGCCGGCAGCGGATCCGGCCAGAGACAGCAGCAGGCTCTCCGTAAGGAATTGCTGGGTGATGCGGCTGCGCGGCGCTCCCAGAGCGGCACGGATGGCGATCTCACGGCGGCGGCGATTCATGCGCGTCAGCATGAGACCCGCGACGTTAGCGCAGGCGATCATCCAGACAGCAACAACGGCCCACTCCAGAGCCACGATCGCTGAACGCGAGTCTTGCGTGACGGAGGTGTGGTAATCGACGATTCGGATGGTTCCGGCTTGCACTTCCTTCGGGTACTGGCGCTCGAGTTGCGCATGAATGCCGTTGAGTTCCGTCTGCGCCTGCGCAGGGGCAACACCGGGACGTAACAGCCCCACCGCCTGCAGGACGCCGGAGCCGCGGTCCTGGAGGTCCTTCGCATCAAGGTCCAGCGGGCTCAGAATTTCATCGTTCGCGCCCATCGGGAAAAGCACTCCGGGAGGCATGATGCCGATGACGGTATAGGGATCGCCGTTGATGGGAACGGAACGGCCGATCATTGAAGGGTCGCCGTGATAGAACTTCCGCCAGGCAGCGTCGCTGAGGATCAGGACCTGCGTATGGCCAGGCGTGTCGTCCTGAGGCGTGAAGGCGCGGCCCATGGCAGGATGGACGCCAAGCACATCGAAAAGGCCGGCGCTGATCATCATCTGCGGAACGAGTTCGGGATTCTCCGTTCCGCCCAGCGTTGGCAACTGGACGGTGTAGTAACCGAGCGCCTGCAGGGAGTGGCTGCGCGCCTGGTAATCCCGCAGATTGGGCAGCGACAGGGAGGAGGATTTCGCGCTGTGCGGATCGTGCTCTTCCACTGAAACAATTCGGTCGCCGTTCGGATAGGGCAAAGGTCGAAGGATGACCTGCTCGATGACCGAAAACATCGCAGCGTTAATGCCGATGCCCAGACCCAGCGTGACGATCGCCGTGGTCGTGAAGCCGGGAGACTTCTTCAGTTGCCGCAAGGCGTAGCGAACATCCTGGCCGAGAGCACCCATCGAAAACCTCTTGTCAGATCATTCTCCGCTTAAGTCTGAGCAATTTTAAGCCGGACCGGGGAGCGATGCCCGTTGGATCCCAACCGCTTTGAACGAACGAGCCGTTCCGTCACTTGCGTGCCGAGCGAGTCGTGCAGCTTTATCGTGCGTCCGAGTTAACCTTTGGTATGTTCAACGCCTGGTTCAGAAGACACTCGGCCGTGCTTGCCCTGCGGGCGGTTCCCTTTCATTCGAACCCTGTTTCGCGAAACGCGCGCCGGCGCTCCACCAGAATCGCAGCGTTCACGTTCGCGGCTTTCTTTGTTGTAACCGCAGGCGCACGCGCGCAAAGCCAGGACGCACAGATTCAGTACGACGACGCGACGGGGGTCTTTCGCATCGACGCCGCCGACACCACCTATGCGATAGGCATCAACGAGGCGAAGCAGGTCCAGACTCTTTACTGGGGCAAGCGGCTCGCAACGAGCGACCACCTGGCTGCCGCGCATGCGGAGCGGGGCGCTTCGTCGTTCGATCCCCCGCTGGATACGACGCCGCACGAGTACGTGGGCTGGGGCGGACCTTTGTACGTCGAGCCCGACCTCAAAATCACGTTCCCTGATGGCAATCGGGACCTGGTGCTGCAGTACGTCTCCCACCGGATTGACGGCAACGAACTGTTCATCAGGATGAAAGACGTCTCCAGCGAGGTGTACGTGACGCTCGACTACCAGGCCGATGCGGAGACCGGTATTTTGCGGCGTTCGGCGGAGATCGAGGACCGCACCGACGCTCCTGTGACCATCGAGCAGGTCTTTTCCGCGACCTGGAACCTGCCGCGCGGCACCGATTATCGCCTGCGCTATCTCACCGGCCGCTGGGCGGCGGAGTGGAACGTGCAGGAGCAGCCGATCCATCCCGGAAAGACGGTGCTCGAGAGCCGGCGCGGCAGCACAGGTGCGCAGAACAATCCCTGGTTTGCCATCGATCACGTCAGCAGCAACGATCCGGAGCACGGCAGCGTCTGGTTCGGGGCGCTCGCCTGGAGTGGTTCCTGGGAAATCACTGTCGAACAGGATCAGGTGCAGCAGGTGCGCGTAAGCGGCGGCCCCAATAGTTTCGACTTTGCCTACAAGCTCGAAAAAGGACAAACGTTCCGGACACCGTATTTCTATGGCGGCTATTCAAGCGAGGGTATTGGAGGAGCTTCACGTCTCATGCACCGGCTGGAGATCGATTCAATTCTGCCGCGCGCTCCCCATCCGCCTCTGCGTCCCGTCCTCTACAACTCCTGGGAGGCGACTGAATTCAACGTGAACGAAGCTGGCCAGATGGCGCTCGCGGAGAAGGCCGCCAGCATTGGCGTGGAGCGTTTCGTCATGGACGACGGCTGGTTTGGCGAGCGTAACAACGATCACGCTGGGCTCGGGGATTGGAAAGTCAACCCGCAAAAGTTTCCGCACGGACTGCAACCGCTGATCGACAAAGTCCATGGCCTGGGAATGAGCTTTGGGCTGTGGGTTGAGCCGGAGATGGTGAATCCGAACAGCAATCTGTACCGTCAGCATCCGGACTGGGCGCTGAATTTTGCGGGCAGGCCCCGAACCGAAGAACGCAATCAGCTGGTCCTGAATTTGGCGCGCGCGGACGTC
>DATGJK010000240.1:0-10805 GCA_035295245.1 Acidobacteriaceae bacterium | reverse complement strand
GCGCCGTTCCGGTTTGTATCCGGCGTACGATCCTCTGCCCTGGCGCCATGGATGGGGGCCCTTCGGCGTGCATCAGCCGGCTCTCGACCATTTCCCCTTCGAGATCTGGTCAAAACTGGTGTCGCAGCATAGCCGCAAACTGCGCATCCATCCAGCGCAGAATATCCATCCGCTGGGGCTCGAGCCATTCCGCGAGGCCATCTGCTCGTATCTCCGCACCGCCCGCGCGGTCCGCTGCGAACCAGGACAGATCATGGTCCTCTCCGGCTCGCAGCAGGCGCTCGACATCACCACCCGCGTCCTGCTCGATCCGGGCGATGCGGCGTGGACCGAAGAGCCGTGCTACCCCCTCGTGCGTTCGCTGCTGCTCGGCTCCGGCTGTATTCCGGTTCCGGTGCCCGTGGATGGTGAAGGCCTGAACGTCGCCTCCGGAGTGCGCATGGCTCCGCGCGCCCGCGCGGCGTTTGTGACCCCCTCCCATCACTATGCGCTCGGCGTCACGATGAGCGCCGCGCGCCGCTTTCAGCTGCTGGAGTGGGCGCGCCAGTCCTCCTCGTGGATTGTCGAGGATGACTACGACAGCGAATACCGGTTTGAGAGCATGCCCATCCCGTCGCTGCAGGGGCTCGACCCCACCGGATCGGTGATCTACATCGGAACGTTCAGCAAGGTGCTGCGGCCCTCGTTGCGCCTCGGCTACGTCGTCATCCCGCCGGAGCTGGTCGACCGCTTCATCGCTGTTCGCTTCGCGACAGACATTTTTCCGTCCACGCTCTTTCAGGAAGTCCTCACCGATTTCATGCACGGCGGCCACTTCGCGCGTCACATCCGCCGCATGCGCGCGCTCTACAAGGCGCGCCGCACCGCCCTGGTCGAGAGTCTTCATACCGAGTTTGGCGACTTCCTCCAAATCCACGGAGCCGAAGCCGGCATGCACCTGACCGTCACCTTGCCGGCGGGTTATCGCGACGTTGAGATCGCTACCCGCGCAGCGAAAGAGAAGCTCTGGCTCTGGCCACTCTCGATGTGCTGTTTCGGCGAGAAGAAGCGCCAGGGATTCATTCTCGGCTTCGCGAACACTCCCGAAGACCAGATGCCTGCGGCGGTTCGCCGCATGCGGCAGGTGATCGGGATCTAGCGGCGCTGCTGTATCTGCGGCCCCGCATTGCCGGCCGCGAGGAAGAAGCGCAGCACGGTCTGGAGTTCCTGGTCGGAGAACGTCTTCAGCACCCAATGAAACTGGCTCTGCGCAGATTCGTAGTTCGCGTTCACCCGTTTCTGCCGCGAGGCGACGATGCTGACCAGCACGCTGCGCCGGTCCTCCGGATGAGCGGAGCGGCGCACGTATCCCGCCTTTTCCAGACGATCGAGAACGACAG
Organism: Acidobacteriaceae bacterium; assembly: GCA_035295245.1. GTDB lineage: Bacteria > Acidobacteriota > Terriglobia > Terriglobales > Acidobacteriaceae > Palsa-343. The sequence goes on along the minus strand of DATGJK010000240.1, from coordinate 9,426 downwards.
TTACGCCTCCCGAAGATAGCCCGCTGCACTGGGCCAGAGCGCCGGGCGTCATCGGTCCCAGCAGATCCAGGAGGTTCAGGAACTGCATATCGGTTGGGTGCAGCGCGAGCTTTTCTGCGACACGCTGGCCGAAGAGACTCGATCCGGCGATAAACAAGCGCACGGCGCGGAGCAGGGAAGCGGCGAGCGCCTCGCGTGTTGCAGGTGTTTTTTCGCTTGACAGATTCGGGGGTCGCATCCAGACTTATCTCACTCACTAAGATACTTGCCGCACAAGGAAAAGACAACAACAAGGATACAACCGCATGCCTCTCGCGCAAAAACACGAGCTTGTCTCCGATTCTCAGCCGGCCCAGCGGCGCGGGAACGCGAAGGCCGTCTGGACGCTGCTGCTCCTGGCTCCGTTTGTCGCGGAAGTCCTGAGCGGGGCGACACGCCTCAGTTTTATCTTCGTATTCATCCCCGAGGTGATGGTGTGGGGAACAGGCGCGCTGCTGGCGCGCGAAATCGTCCGGCGCTGGCGCGCAGGCTGGCCAAGCCTGCTGATGCTCGGGCTGGCACTCTCGGTCTGGGAGGAGTTCCTCTGCCAGCAAACCTCCCTGGCGCCGCTGCCCTGGGCGGGAGCTTCAGTCACCTATGCACGGCTGTGGGGCGTGAATTGGCTCTATTTCCTGTTTATGCTCGCCTACGAGAGTATCTGGGTTGTGATGGTCCCTGTGCAGTTGACGGAGTTGTTTTTCCCGGCACGACGCGAACTGCCGTGGCTGCGCACACGCGGCATTGTGATCGCGAGTGGGGTCTTCGCGTGGGGATCGTTCATGGCGTGGTTCGCCTGGGTGCAGCGCGCCCGGCCAAAGCTGCTGCACGTGCCGGCCTACAATCCTCCGGCCATCACGCTCCTCGTGGGCGTCCTCGCGATTGCGGTATTGATCGTCGAGGCCTGGCTGATCGGGCGCCGGGAGATCCGAGTTCAGACACGCTCGGCTCCTTCGCCGTTGGCTGTCGGGATCATTGCACTGCTTTTCGGATTGCCATGGTACGGGATTATGGCGCTGGTGTTCAGCCCCGGACCGCATCCGCCTTTCTGGATTCCGATGATTGCAGGCGTGCTGTGGGCAGGCTTTGCTTACGCCGTGTTCCGGCGGTTTACCTCATGGTCGGGATGGACCGATGCGCACCGCTGCGCCGCATGTTTCGCGGCTACCATCGTCTGCATGGCCGGAGGATTCCTCGGCAGCGGATCGTGGCTGCGGATCGACCTGATCGGCAAATGCGTCTTCAATGCGATTGCGGTGCTGGGCTTCGCGCTGCTGATGCGATCCATTCGCGCGCGCGAACGATCCGCTTCATGAGAAACAAGGACTCCGGCACTGGCATTTTCACGGACATACCGGCTACTCAGAAACTCGCTCAGGGATCGATACCGGTATGCCACTCGAATGAACCGGCCGCAGACCGCGACCTCTCAGGCGTAGCCGCAGCAACACCGCCACGGCGCTGATGATCGTTGCTGCCTCGACAAAGAGCTTGCCGCCGTCCAGCAGATCGGGATGGCCATTCTGCAGCGCCGGATCCGTGAAGATGCTGTGCACGAACAGCAGTACAGCCGCTGGAAAAACCAGGTAGTGCAGGTTGCGCCACAGCGGCCGCCCGACCCTCGTCCTCAGCAGGGAGGAAACAAACACCAGCATCAGCAAATAGAGCGCGCAGGCTCCGGCAAGGTTTACCGTCGGCTGCTGAGGCGAGTCGATGGGCCAAACGACGTCATACACCCTAAAATGCGGGCTCTTCACAAACAACAGGACCAGAGGATGCGTGAGGGTAAGCGCCACCGCAGCGTAAGCCGTCCATTGATGCAGAGCAAAAAAGTTGAAGCGTCGACGGGGCCAGTGGCGGACCGGGCTGTAACGCAGCGCCATGAGCAGGCCGATCAGCAGATTCAGCGACGTGGCGCCCACCGCTCCCAGGCCGAGGTATGCACAAAGATCCAACAAAGTCATGCCGGAGTCATCCGCCGATTCGCAGTCGTTTGGCGGTGTACACATTGACGCCTGCCAGACGCCAAAAGTTCCTGTGGGCGTCGCGCCTTGTCCTCAGCCTGCGGATCGGACCTGGGCGGGAGTGGATTCAACCTGCAGTGTGCGCAGCACCATCGCGGCAGCTTCCTGGCCGGTCCGAATGCAGTCGGGCACACCGATGCCGGAGTAGGCGTTGCCGGCGAGCGCCAGCCCGGGCAGCGCGGCCATGCGGTCGCGGACAAGCTGGATGCGCTCGAGGTGTCCCACGCCATACTGGGCCATTGCCTGGCGCCAGCGGTAAATGCGGACGAAGCTCGGCTGCGCTTTAAGGTGGAGCACCTCGGCGAGTTCCTGCAGAACGGAGCCAGTGAGGCTGGCATCGCTCGCCTCCAGCAGCGCCTCATTGCCCGCGCCTCCAAGGAAACAGCGCAGCAAACCTTTGTTTTCCGGCACACGTCCCGCGAACTTGGCGTGAACAAAAGTGCAGGCAAGCATGCGGCGGCCTTCACTGGCGGGCACCAGATAGCCAAAACCAGACGGCAGGTTGGCGAGCTTGTCGCGGTCGTAGCCGAGCGTAACGGTAATGGACGAGCTGTACGGCACGCCGGAAAGAGCATCGGCCAGCGGGCGATCGATGAGACGCAGCAAGCTGGCGGATCCCCATGCGGGCAGCGCGAGAATCACAGCGTCAAACGGATCTGCGCCGAAGGAAGATTCCACGATCCAGCCGGAGTCCTGCGCGCCTTGCGCCGGCGCTTCGATGCGGCTGAGCGCATGAACCCGGGTGCCCAGGTGGACCGATCCCGCGGGAAGCTGCGCTGCCAGTGCGTCGATCATCTGGCGCATGCCGCCGCGAAGCGTGGTGAAGAGCGGGGGCGCGGACCGCCTTTCGCCGCCGGATGGGAGAGCCTTCTTGCGCGCCGCGAGCATGGCGCGCGTGAGACTGCGGTGCTTTTGCTCCATTTCCACCATGCGCGGCAACACCGCGCGTACGCTGAGTTGCGAGGCGTCCCCGCCATAAACGCCGGAAAGCAGGGGAGAGACCAGCCGGTCCACCGCCTGCTGCCCGTAGTGGCGGCGCGTCATTTCGGCGACCGACTCGTCCTGCGTTGCTGGCGCGGGCGGAAACAGATACTCCAGTCCCATGCGCAGCTTCGTGCTCCAGGAGAAGAGGCGCGTCAGGGCCGTGGGCACCAGTTTTGTCGGAACCATGAACATCAGGCCGTCGGGCAGAGGAATCAGGCGATTGTTGACGACGATGTACGTCCTGCGCTCCGCATCGTTCGAGGGCAGCAGCTGATCGCCCAGGCCAAGCTCACGGCAGAGCTGCGCGGCTGCCGGCTTTTCGGTGAGGAATGAGTCAGGACCGCCTTCGACAACGCATCCGTCGATGATCTCGGACTGGATCACACCGCCGAGTTGCTCGGCCAATTCATACAAGGCAAAGTCGATGTCCTGACCGGCGCGTCTGGCCTTCTCAAGCGCCCAGGCAGCGCTGAGTCCGGCAATGCCGCCGCCGATAATCGCAATTCGTTTCATGATGGCTGCAGACCTCGCGCTGGGGACGCGTTGCGGCGCGAAAAATTCCGCGCCCATCTTCATTATCAAACTTTTTCTGGTCTTCACCCTCTCGCTCACCGCGGCGAACGAAAACGATGGGCAGTTGACGCCCGGGATGAGGCGACACATCCATTCAGGGCGTCCAGTTTCGCTGTCGGCGGCTCCTCAGGAGTGCGCGACCTGCACCTGAATTACACGTGTGCCTCGCAGCCCGGAGTCGCTGCTGGCCCAGCGTTCGCATCCGGCTGATAGCCGCGTGGGACGTAAATGCAGCAGGGCTCTTCAGCCAGCACATCTCCGGTCACCGCGTAGGCGCGCGCGCGGCTGCCTCCGCAGATATTGCGAAACTCGCAGGCCCCGCACTTGCCATGCAACAGGTCGGAGTCGCGCAGCTTTACAAAGATCGGCGACTCCTGGTAGATGTGCGCCAGCGTATCGCTGTGCAGGTCGCCGCCTTCGATGGGCAGGAACCCGCTGGGGAAGACCTTGCCAATATGGGAGATGAACACAAATCCGCGCCCGTCATTGACGCGTTTGGTGGCCCAGCCCACGGCTTTGTCTTCGCTGCCGCGGCCCGGATGCGACGCCCATCCGTGATGAGCTGTGGGAGCGGCGCCGGCGTCATCATGCACGCCCACGGTGGGTCGGCCTTCTTTCATCCGTTGCTGGATCAGATAGCGGCGGTAGTGCATCGCTTCGGTGGTCTTGATCGCGAACGGCACGCGCTTGGTTAATTCCCACATCTTCGCGAAGACGGCTTCGAATTCCTCGCCGGTGAGCAGGTCGGCAACCTGACCGCGTCCCACAGGGACGAGGAAGAAGAAGCTCCACATCACAATGTTCTTCTGGGTGAGAAGAACCGACAGATTGTCGAGGTCGCTGATGTTCAGCCGGCTGATCACCGTGTGCACCTGGATGGGCAGACCCGCTTCGTTCGCCCAGCCGATCGCCTCGAGAGTGCGCGCCCAGGTTCCCGGTATGCCACGAATCGCGTCGTGAATTTCGGGGACGGAGCCGTCGAGACTGACGGCAAGCCGCGCGAGTCCGGATTCTTTCATCCTGAAGATCGCATCGCGCGTGAGCAGCGGCGTGGCGCTGGGGGTAAGCGCCGCATGGACGCCCAGCTTTGCGGCATGCTCAATGAGCTCGAAAATGTCGGGACGCTTCAGAGGGTCGCCGCCTGTAAAGACGAAGAGCGGCACCTGGAGCTGAGCGATCTGATCGATGAGATTTTTCGCCTCGGCTGTATTGAGCTGGCTGGGATGGGCCAGCGGCTGCGCCGAAGCGCGGCAGTGCTTACAGGCGAGGTCGCAGGCCTGCGTCGTTTCCCAGATGGCGAGGAACGGCGCACGGTCGTAATCAAGAGATGTCATGGCCTGGCGGATGTCCATGGCAACAGCGTGGCAGGGCAGGGACAAGGTCGGATGTGATTGAAGTCACATTACCGGCAGACGGCTGCAGAGGCACAGCACTCGACCACCTCTGCTTGAGGCATTTCAATGCTGCGCTGAATGGAAGTATTCGTCGGCCGTCGCAAGCAGATCCGTGTGCGTCACCATCCCGGTCACCACACGCGCCGTTTGGGCCGGAGCGACAAAATAATGGGCCGCCCCAGCTCCCGGTGCCCGTCAGAGCAAAGACAGCCGGGTTCATCCCGCCAGAGTACGCCGAACGCCGCAGGAATCAAACGACTTACGGGGTACTTTCCTGATCACGATATACTGTAGACGTGACTGCCATTGCTTCTGACAGCCCCACAGACGTGAAGAACCCCAGCGGCAGCCGCTCTGAAAAGCGCGTTCTGCTCCTCAAGCCCCGCGGATTCTGCGCGGGCGTCGTGCGGGCCATCGACATCGTGCGCATCGCGCTGGAGACCTTCGGCGCTCCCATCTACGTGCGCAAAGAGATCGTACACAACCGCTTCGTCGTCAACGAGTTGGCGGAGAAGGGCGCGATTTTCGTCGACGATATCCATCAGGTTCCCGAAGGCGCGCGCGTGATTTACTCGGCGCACGGGGTCTCCCCGGCGGTCCGCGACCAGTCCAAAGAACGCCACCTGAAAGTCATCGACGCAACCTGTCCTTTGGTCACCAAGGTTCACGTCGAGGCCGTGAAATTTGCGCGCCAGGGATATTCGCTGGTGCTCATCGGCCACCGCGACCATGATGAGATCGAAGGCACTCTGGGCGAGGCTCCCGATGTGACGCAGGTGGTGTCGAGCGTCGCCGAGGTGCGGAACCTCGAAGTACCGGATCCGGAGCACGTGGCCTATCTGACGCAGACCACGCTCTCGCTCGACGAATCGCGCGACATCATCCAGGCGCTGAAACAGAAATTTCCGAAAATCGTCGGGCCGCACTCGCAGGACATTTGTTATGCAACCGAGAACCGCCAGGTGGCGGTGAAGAACGTGGCGCACAGCGCCGACCTCGTACTCGTCGTCGGTTCGAACAACAGCTCGAATTCCAACCGCCTCGTTGAGGTTTCGCGCAACCTGGGCACGCAGGGTCATCTGATCGACAACGCTGACGCGATCCAGCCGAAGTGGCTGGAAGGTGTCTCCAGTGTGGCCGTCACGGCGGGCGCATCGGCGCCGGAAATCCTCGTCGAAGGCGTCATCGACTATCTGAAGAGAAACGGATTTGGCACCGTCGAAGAAGTTGAGGTCATGCCGGAGAATGTGCGGTTTGGGTTGCCTCCGGAAATCGTACAGGCGATCCACTCCGCTCCCGGCTCATCTGCCCAGAGTGTCTAATCACCATCACCGGGCATCGCATTAGAAGAAGGGCTCTTTTCGAACGCATGAGCACACCAGCTGAGACCGGATGGCCGCTGAGGCCGCTCGATTCCACGATCACCGAGCGCAGCGACATTTCCGGCAACGGGCAAATCACGGGTCGTCTGAAATTTGGTCGCATCGATGCCGCTCTCGAAGAAGTGGAGCAGGCCATCGTGCGCGCCCGCGAAGGCCTGCTGGCGCGTCAGCATCCGGAAGGATACTGGGACGGAGAACTGGAAGCGGACTCCATGCTGGAGGCCGATTACATTTTCCTGCACGTGCTTCTCGGGACAGGCGACGAAGGCAGAATGCGCCGGGCGCTGACCGAGATCCTGCGTTTCCGCAAAGACGATGGCAGCTGGTCGCTCTATCCCGGCGGCCCGGGAAACATCAGCCTGACCGTGAAGTGCTACTTCGCCTGCAAGCTGATGGGCATGAGCGCTGACGAGCCGCTGCTGGTCAAGACGCGAGAGTGGGTGCTGGCCCATGGCGGTGTGACCGCGTGCAATACCTTCACAAAGATTTACCTTTGCGCGCTGGGGCAATACGAGTACAACTCGGTGCCGGCCATTCCACCGGAAATCGTTCTGTTTCCGACGTGGTTCTGGTTCAACATCTACGAGATCTCGTCGTGGTCGCGGGCCATTCTCGTCCCGTTGTCGATCGCGTACGCCAAGAAGCCGTTCAAAAAGATTCCGCACGAGCAGGGAATCGACGAGCTTTTCGTGGGCGGCCGCCAACACGCCGATCTGAAGCTTCAATGGGACAACACTAGTTTCTTCAGCTGGCGCAATTTCTTCATCTTCTGCGACCGCGTGACCCACTGGTTTGAACGAATCCATATCCGCCCACTCCGTTCGATCGCCTTGAAGAAGGCCGAGAAGTGGATGCTGGAGCGGCTGGAGATGTCCGACGGCCTCGGCGCGATTTACCCGGCCATCCTGAACTCCATCATCGCCCTGCGGTGCCTCGGCTATTCGCTCGATGACCCGCAGGTGATTCGCGCGATGGACGAGTTCGAGAAGCTTGGCATCGACTGCCCCAACGGCTCAGCCGATTACTCGGAGCCGACGTTCCGTATGCTGCCGTGCAAGTCCCCGGTATGGGACACCGCTCAGGCCGTTTATGCACTCGGCGAGGCCGGCCTCGAACGGAACGATCCTCGGCTGCTGAACGCCGCCGACTGGATGCTGTCGAAGGAAGTCCGACACAAAGGCGACTGGGCGGTCAAAAGCCGCAAGGCGGCGCCAGGCGGCTGGTACTTCGAGTACAACAATGAGTTTTATCCGGATGTCGATGACACCGCGCAGGTTCTTCTTGCGATGAATAAGGTCGACAACCCCCGCGAGCGATACCAGTATGACGTGTGTCAGCGGGCGATCGACTGGATGTTCTCCATGCAGTGCCACAACGGCGGGTGGGGCAGCTTCGACAAAGACAACACGAAGATGATTTTCCAGCACATCCCCTTCGCCGATCACAACGCCATGCTGGATCCGCCGACCGTGGACATTACCGGGCGCATTCTGGAGACGCTGGCAACATACGGATACACGCGCAAGGATCGCCGCGTCGAGAAAGCCATTAAGTTCATCTTCGCGGAACAAGAGGCGGACGGCAGTTGGTTTGGCCGCTGGGGCGTGAACTACCTGTACGGCACGTTCCTGGTCCTGCGCGGCTTGGAAGCGATCGGTGTGTGGAATCACGAGCCGCAGGTCCAGCAGGCGGCGGAGTGGATTCGCTCCGTGCAGAACGCGGACGGCGGATGGGGCGAAAGCTGCGGCAGCTATGACGATCCCACAACCCGCGGAGTGGGCGTCAGCACCCCATCCCAGACGGCATGGGCGATTTTAGGATTACTGGCCGCCGGAGATACGCGCAGCGACTCAGTCGCGAAAGGCGTCAAGTGGCTTCTGTCGCGGCAACAGGTCGATGTCGCCGGACACGGTTTCTGGGACGAGAGCACTGGAGAAGGGAAAACACGTCAGGCGATTTACACCGGTACTGGATTCCCGCGGGTGTTTTATCTCGCGTACACCCACTACCGCGACTATTTCCCGCTGCTGGCGCTTTCGAATTACAAACGCGCGATGGAAAAAGAGGCGTAAAGCAGAGCGCTTTTCGCCGGAATCTATTCGTTTCTCAGGGAGGATGATCCCCGATGGCTGTTCCGATTTCGCAGGCGTGGACGGTTGCAACGTACGTCCTGAAGCAGAAGCTAAAGGGGCGCAAGCGCTACCCGCTGGTTGTCATGCTCGAGCCGCTGTTCCGCTGCAATCTGGCTTGTGCCGGCTGCGGCAAGATTCAGTATCCGCCCCACATTCTGAAGCAGGAGCTGACGCCGGAAGAGTGCTTCCGCGCGGTGGAAGAGACCGACGCGCCGATGGTGGCCATCCCCGGCGGAGAGCCCCTCCTGCATTCGCAGATCGACAAGATTGTGGCCGGCCTGGTGGAGCGCAGGAAATACGTCTACATGTGCACCAACGCGCTGCTCCTGAAGGAAAAGCTCCACCTCTTCAAGCCAAGCAAGTACTTCTCGTTCTCCGTTCACCTGGATGGTCAGCGGGAACACCACGACTTCTCCGTGTGCCGTGAAGGCGGCTGGGAACAGGCGGTGGAGGGAGTTAAGGCTGCCGTCGCCGCAGGCTTCCGCGTCACCACCAACACGACGTTGTTCGATGGAGCGGATCCGGCCTCGGTGCGGGCTCACTTCGACGAAGTCATGGCGCTCGGCGTGGACAGCATGATGGTGGCACCCGGTTACACCTACGAAAAGGCGCCGGATCAGAAACACTTCCTCGGGCGCGCGCGTTCGCGGCGGCTCTTCCGCGCGATTCTGTCAAACCGGAAGAAGAGCTGGAAGTTCAATGCGAATGCCCTCTATCTCGAATTCATCATGGGCAAGCGCGAGTTCCGCTGCACGCCGTGGGCCATGCCGGCCTTCAGCATCTTCGGCTGGCAAAAACCGTGCTATCTGCTTCAGGACGGCTACGCGGACACGTATCAGGAACTGCTCGACTCGACGGACTGGGATCACTACGGGACGGAGAGCGGCAATCCGAAATGCGC
>DATGJK010000239.1:0-3430 GCA_035295245.1 Acidobacteriaceae bacterium | reverse complement strand
GCAGGTTTTTAATCGTCAGCTCGTTCAGCCGCAGCGTTGCGCGCGACACGGTGAGATCGCCCTCGGCGCCGGCCACCGCAGCCTGATCCTTCATGACCTGTATCGCCGGAATCGCCTTCAGCCCGAGTTGCCGCTGATCGTCAGCCAGCGTCTGGTTGGCAAAGTTCAGCGATTGTTCCTTAATCTGCTCGTCCTCATACGCATTGACCAGGTCCCAGTAAATGTTCTCCACCTGGGTGACGGTAGCAATCACCTGCAGCCGGAACGCCAGGTCTGTGATCTGCATGTTCCGCTTGGCGATGCGGATGTAGCGCTCGTTGGTCGACAGGCCGAATCCCGCGAGCAACTGCTGCGCAATGACGACCTGGAAGCTGCTGCTGAGTGTCGGGTTGGTAGCGAAATACGGGCTGTTTGCCGTCTGCCGGTTGCCGAGGTAATTGACCGTTAGATCGGTCCCAACCGGAAACGATTGCGCGAATTGCGCCTGTCCCTGGATCGTATTCAATCGAAAAATTGGAACACCGACCTGAGACGGGTTGACCTCCTGGACCACGTTGTGATCGTCAAAGCCTTTGAAATTCAGATAAGGATCGAATGAGGCCACCGCCGTCCCGGCTCCAAGCGTGGATTGCACGATGCCGCCTGCGCCAGCAGCCGCCGATCCGCCGGCTGATCCGCCGCCGCCGCTTGTGCCCCCACCGAATCCCCCTTGCGTTGACTGCACCACTGCCGTATTGACGCCGCGCACCTGCCCACCGGCCCTCGTGCGCAGCAGGTCTGTCTGGGCGATGGGAAAGTTATAGCGGAAAGATGCCAGGTCCAGATTGTTCTCGATGGCCAGCGCAATCGCGTCCTGCAGCGAGATGTAGAGCTTGCCCTCGCGGATCAGGTTCTGTAGCCGCGGCGAGTTGCGCAGATCCAGCGGCGGCGCTGTTGCGGGTTCATACGCGGAGAGCGGGTTGTGCGAGTGCGGCATGGACACGTAGAACGGCTTCGGCTCGGCAATCGTCTGCTGTTGCTGCTGCTGAATTTGCTGCTGCAAAGTCGGGGAGGGCTGCTGGTTCGCCGGCGCCGGGGCGGGAGCTTCGGGCGCCGGCTGAGGATTCGCCGGCGCGGTCTGCGCGGGGTTCGCTGGAGCCGTCTGCGGCGGGGGAGGGGGAGGAGTCTGCGTCTGGTCCTGCGCGAATCCGGCCGGGCTTATCAGCAGCGCGATCAGTGCGGCTCTTGCCATCCGCCGATGCCATGGGGTCGAGGTCACGATGCAGTGACCTCCACGCCAAGGTTGGGATTCGCCGTATCGGCGACCATCCAGCCGTCGCGCAGCTCAATGACGCGCGTGCCATAGGCAGCATTTGTCTCCGAATGGGTCACCTGCACGATGGTCGTACCCTGCTGGTTCAACTCGCGGAACAGCTCCATGATCTCCTTCGCCTGACTCGAATGCAGATTGCCCGTCGGCTCGTCGGCCAGCAGCAGCGCCGGCTTATGAATCACTGCCCGCGCTACGCCCACCAGCTGCTGTTGTCCGCCGGAGAGCTGGGAAGGGAAGAGGTCCTTCTTGCCGACAATGCTGAAGCGGTCCAGGGTGTCCGCCACCAGACCCTGACGCTGGGCCCGCGGCATGTCTTTGTAGGAAAGCGGCAAGTCGATGTTTTCCTGCACGGTCAGATCGTCGAGCAGGTGATAGCTCTGGAAGACCATGCCGATATGCCGCTTGGCCACTTCAGCCCGCTGGCGGCGGTTCAGTTTGTGGATGGCCTGATCCTTGAACCAGTACTCACCCAGCCACTGATCATCGAGCAGCGCCAGCACGTTCAGCAGCGACGACTTGCCTGCACCCGACGGCCCCATGATGGTGACGAACTCGCCTTCCTGGATGTCCAGGTTCACCCGGCGCAGCACCCATGTCTGTCCCGCGCCCGTCTTGTAACTGCGTTCGACATTTTTTAGCTGGATCATGACGCTCCTCGGCGTTCGATTGTCAGCAGCCAGTTGCCAGCAGACACAGCGACACGATTGTCAGCCGGCCTATGGCCTGGCTGGCCGCTTACCGCTCAGTGCCAGCTGCTTACTTAACCTCGAGAACCTGCTCCGCTGCTTCGCCCTCGGCCACCACTTTGCCGTCGAAGAGGTGAATCTGGCGGTCTGCGTGGCGCGCAAATCGAGGATCGTGCGTCACCATGCAGATCGTGGCGCCCTCGCGATGCAGATTCTTCAGCAGCTCCATCACGGCCTCGGCGTTGCGCGAGTCCAGGTTTCCGGTCGGCTCATCGGCCAGCAGGATCGAGGGCGATCCGGCCAGCGCGCGCGCCACGGCCACACGCTGCTGTTGGCCGCCGGAGAGCTGCGATGGATAATGGCGGATGCGGTGCGCCATGCTCACCCTCTCCAGCGATTCCTGCACGCGTCGCTTGCGCTCCGCGCTGGACATCCCCGACCGGTACGTCAGCGGCAGCTCGACATTCTCGTATACCGTCAGATCGCCGATCAGGTTGAAGCTCTGGAAGATGAAGCCGATTTCCTGGTTGCGAATCCGCGAACGCTGCGAGAAGTTCAGATTCTCGACTGCGTGCTGGTTCAGCATGTAACTGCCCGCCGTTGGCGTATCGAGCAGTCCGATAATCGAGAGCAGCGTCGATTTGCCGCAGCCCGATGGCCCGGAAATCGCCACGTACTCGCCCTTCTCGATCTTCATGTGGACGCCGGACAGCGCGTGCGTCTCGATCTCATCGGTGTAGAAGACCTTGGTGAGGCCTTCAATCTCAATCAGCGACTGATTGTTCTCCATCGTGCTCTCCTGCTCCTTTGAAATTCGCCAATCATGAACTTGCCTGAACTTACTCAAGCCGAACCTTGTCGTTTGCATCGTACCGCGACATATCCGACAAAATCACCCGGTCCCCTTCGTGCAATCCGTCCAGAATCTGGATCTCGGTCACCGACGCGCCGCCCACCTTCACCTGCACCCGCGTGGCCGTTTTGCCATCGGGGTCAATCCGGAAAAGGCTGATGGTGCTGTTGGGGTTCCCGAAAGCCGGTCGCCCCACGTACAGCACATCGTGCAGGTGCTCGAGGTCGATCGTGCCGTCCACGCTCAGCTGCGGAACCGCCCCCCGGGGTAACGTTCCATCCAGCTTTACGTCAACAGTGCGCGTTCCGTTCAATACGGAGGGATCAATTCTGGAAACATGGCCCTGCACGATGCCGTTGTGAGTGTCCACTTCCGCCGGCTGCCCCAGCTGGATATCGTGGGCCTGCGTTTCGGCGATCTGCAGCGCGGCTTTGAGCTGGCTGGGATCAATTACCTCAGCCACCGACGTTCCCGCGGTGACGTGCTGGCCCACCTGCACCGGCGTCGGCAGGGAACTGAGCACGCCCGAAATCCCCGCCTTCACGTGCAGGTCCTCTTGCTGCTGCTGGTACAGCTGCA
>DATGJK010000238.1:0-12150 GCA_035295245.1 Acidobacteriaceae bacterium | reverse complement strand
GCAGCCGGCGATATACGGCAGGTGCTCGTCCAGCAGCGCGGTGAGCGCGCGCAGGATGCGGCTCTTCGCCTGCCCGCGCAGCCCGAGCAGAATAAAGTTCTGCCGCGACAAGACCGCATTGACGATCTGCGGAACGACCGTATCTTCGTATCCGACGATCCCGGGGAAAATCGGCTCCTTCGAGCGGAGCCGCGCGATCAGGTTCTCGCGCATCTCGTCCTTTACGCTGCGCGTGCGCAGGCGCGTCTCGGTGAACTCCCGGCTGCCGCGCAGTTCTCCCAGCGTCTGGGGCAAGTGCGCTGGTCCCGGCGTATGCGCCTGAATAGTCTGTCGAGTGCCCATGGTGACTCCTGTCCCTCAGATGCGCAGCAAAACACTTGTTGGACGCGCCTCGTGGGCTTCACGTCTCAATTGGGAATGGCGCCGCCGGAGACGCTGCGCAGCTTCGGCAGCATTTCATTGTAAAAGTCGCGCAGCCGCGTTGTGCGGTCCGCGTCGGAACGGCTGCCCAGCAATTGCTGTTTGAAGCCGAGGTCTGAGGGTAACGCATCGGCGAGCTGAAATGCTACCGGGCGGTTCAGATCCAGATGGATGGCGGGTGGCTGGATGCCGGCCATGTGCAGGGTGGCGAAGTGCAGCGCCGCGCACTCTTCCCGCTGCGGGCGAGTGGAGCGAGCTCCATCGTCGTCGAAATACTGGACGTCCGCCTGCAGAAATTTGCGCGATTCATCCAGTGCCTCGATCTCAAAGCGGTGAACACCCTCGCACAGCACATCCATTCGCCCATCGGGATAGCGTTCGACGACGCGCACCACTCGGGCGGTGCAGCCGATCAGAGCCATCTGATCGTCTTCCGCGCGCACCACGCCGAACGGCTTGTTCTGCGCAATGCATTCGCCGATCATCTCGCGGTAGCGCTCCTCGAAAATGTGGAGCGGGAGCGCTGAACCCGGAAAAAGCACCGTCTCGAGCGGGAAGAGCGGGATTTTCATGACACGCCATTATGCTCGCGCCGGTATCGCGCGGCGCGGTGAAATGAATTTTATTTTCCCCGCCGCCGGTCGAGCGCATCCGCCGGTGCGCCATATTCGGCCACCGGTCTTCGTCAAGGGACGCGCGGCTCACGCGTTCGTGAGCACAGGTGTCTGTAGCGGGTCCTCTATTCCGGTATTTCCATCTCATCCAGCATGGCCTGCATCTCGCGCAGGGCGTGCTGGTTCCCGGTACGGCGGGCACAGGCAGTGCCCTCGATGAGGCGCTGTTTCGCATCGGCTTGGCGGCCGGCACGGGCCAGCGTCTGCGCGGACATGAAGTATCCGGCCGTGTACTCAGGGTGATCGGCAAGCAGGCGGTCGAATTCCGCGAGAGCCGCTTCGATTTGGCCACTGCCGGCATACTCCATCGCCAGACCATAGCGGGCAAAGGCGTTCTGCGGATCCTGCTCGAGAATTTCGCGAAGGCTCGCAATCTTGTCCATGTGCTCTTCTATGATTCCCTGGCGCCGCCTCCGGAAGCAAAGCGCAGCTTTTGCGCCCGCCCCTCCTCAACCCGTAAGCTAAGGGAGGAGGAGAGCCGCGCATGGAGTTGAACGGCCCCGCACTGCCCGCGCGCACTGTGGCCCATTCCCAGTCGGAGATGACCGAGCTGATCCTGCCCAACGACACCAACACCCTGGGCAATCTGCTGGGCGGGCGTCTCATGAATTTCATTGACCTGGTCGGCGCCATGGCAGCCTACCGCCACGCGCGCAGCCACGTCGTCACTGCGTCGATGGAGCACATCGACTTTATCGCGCCCGTGCACGTCGGCGATTTGGTGATCCTGAAATCCTCCGTCAACCGCGCTTTCAAGACTTCCATGGAAGTCGGCGTCAAGGCGTGGGTGGAAAACACCCTGGCGGCTACCCATCGGCATGTCGCCTCGGCCTACCTGACCTTCGTCGCCATCGACTCCCAGGGACGCCGCGTTCCCGTTCCGCCGCTGCAAGTGGAGAGCGAGGACGAGAAGCGCCGTTACGAAGATGCCGGTCGCCGCCGCGAGATACGCGAAGCCGAAGCGCGTCGCCGCCACATGCCGAAATTTGAGCCGGCTACGCCGGTGAAAGCGTAACGCAAGCCAACCAGGCGCATTGCGCCAGAGGATTTTGCAAATGGCAAATGGCCATGCTGCTCCGCCGCCGCCTACCGCGATCCCGGGGGTGAAGTCGATCGTGGCAATTGGATCGGGCAAGGGCGGCGTGGGAAAAACCACAATCGCCGTCAACCTCGCGATTGCACTGGCGAAGCTCGGCTACAAGGTCGGCCTCATCGATGCCGATATCTACGGCCCCAACGTTCCGCTGATGCTGGGCACGAATCGCCAGCCTACCGTGGGCCCCGGCAATCAAATCCAGCCCAACGTTGTGCATGGGATCAAAGTCATCTCCATCGGATTCATCTCGCCCGGCGACAAGCCGCTCGTGATGCGCGGCCCCATGCTGCACCAGATCATTCGCCAGTTCCTGCAGCAGGTGGAGTGGGGCGAGCTGGATATCCTGCTTATCGACCTGCCCCCGGGCACCGGCGACGTTGTTATTTCACTCGTGCAAACGGTCCCGCTCACCGGAGCGGTCGTCGTCTCGACGCCATCCGATGTTTCGCTGCAGGATGCGCGCAAGGCGCTGGAGATGTTCCACCAGGTGAACGTGGAAGTGCTGGGGATTGTCGAAAACATGAGCCACTTCACCTGCCCGCACTGCCATCACGAGATCGATATCTTCTCGCGAGGTGGGGCCGAACGCACCGCGAAGCAGTTCAACATTCCGTTTCTTGGATCCGTGGAGTTGACGTCTGAGATCCGGCAGGGCGGCGACACGGGCATGCCGGTATCCCTGGCGGGTCCGGACTCGGAACACGCGGCGCAGTTCTACGCGATCGCCAGCCATTTGGTGGAGCGGGCGCAGTCGCGGGCGGAGAAGGCTCAGAACATCTTTGAAATCAGCTGACGGCGCTCGTGGCCAGATCCGTCAGGACGGGAGTGACTTGCTTCGAGGCAGATAACAAAGCCTTTACCCGCTCCAGGATGAAAGTCGGATGAATGGGCTTGGCCATGATGTCAAAGATATGCCCCTTTTTGGCGGCTTCCTCTAACAGCATGTGCGTGCGCTCGTGTCCGGACACCAGCAGAACGTGGCATTCGGGGTGATTCGCTTTGAGCACAATCGCCAGATCGATCCCGTTCATTCCAGGAAGGTTGACGTCCAGCAGAGCCATGTCGGGCACGCACGCAGCGATGCTCTCGATGGCCTGCTCAGCGGAATACGCCCCGTGCGCGTTGTAACCATGCATGTTGAAGATGGCCGCGAGCGTATCCGTAATGGCCTGATCATCATCGACTATAAGGACAGTATTGGTGGGAATGGCCCCAGTCATGGGCGACCTCACGTGGGTAGATGCAAACGGATGGCCAGCGGCACGAAGAAAAACCGCATAATTTTGCGCTTTTCAGCAGACAACGACATTTTGCCTCACTTTACGAAATCCTGAAAGCTGTGGCACGATTCGCAGAACGGAGGAAATTTTCATGTCGCAAATTTCCCGGCGCGATTTCATCGTCACGGGAGCTGCAGCAGGCGCTCTCGCTACTCTCGGCACGCTTCCCCTCTCCGCGGCAAACCAGGCCGCGACCGAGTCGGTGACGCTGGGCAACAGCGGTGTAAAAGTCACCCGTCTAGCTTTCGGTACCGGCAGCTTCAGCGGCGAAACGCAGCGCAATCTAGGACAGGAAGGATTCAACCGCCTCGTGCGCCACGCGTACGATCGCGGCATCCGCTTCTTCGAAACCGCCGACAGCTATGACGGCATGCACGAGATGCTGGGCATCGCCTTGCAGGGTATTCCACGCGACACCTATCGCCTGATGACGAAGGTGACGACCTACGACGACATGGATCCGCAGAAAAAGATCGATGAGCTGCGCCGCCAGATTCGCAGCGACCATTTCGACATTCTGCTGCTGCACTGGCAGCACACGGGCACGTGGGTCGAGGACACACGCCACTGGCAGGACGCTGTCCTGGTCGCGCAAAAACGCGATGCTGTCGTCGCGCGCGGCGCCTCGGTGCATGGATTGCCCGCCCTGCGCCAGGTCCCGGGATTCGACTGGCTGCAGGTGGCAATGATCCGTGTCAATCACAAGGGAACGCGCATGGACGCGGAGGTCGCCGACGCTCCGGTGCAGGGCAATGTGACCGAGGTCGTCAATCATATCCATCAGGTGAAGGCCAAGGGCATGGGCGTGATCAGCATGAAGCTGGTCGGCGAAGGCGTGTTCAACCGCGAGGACCGTCAGAAGGCGATGCGCTTCGCTTTCCAGAATGCGAAGGTGGACTGCGTGACCGTCGGCTACAAGAACACTGCTGAGATCGATGAGGCGATCGAGAACATCAACCTGGCCTATGCATAGACCAAGCCGATCTGGCGCCCACCTTGTCCTCCTCCGCGAGACGACAAGGTGCGCCTGTTCCCCGTTCCGTGACTATGCCGCCCGCAGCAGCATGCACGTAATGTCGTCGTGCTGCGGAGCGTTTTGCGCAAAGCGGGTGATGTCCGCCAGGATCGTGTCCAGCAGCGCCTGCGGTGGCATCGCCGCCCCCCAGCGCAGCATGGTCAGCAAACGATCCTCGCCATACTGCGCCTGCACAGGGTTCTCCGCCTCAATGACGCCATCCGTAAACGCCGCGACCCAGTCGCCGGGCTGGAGCGTCACTGCGGCTGACTGATACGGCGCCTGGTCCATCACGCCCAGTGGCATGCCGCCGGCCTGCAATCTCTCCACGGCTCCCGATGCTCGCAGCAGGATCGGGCTGTTGTGTCCCGCGTTGATGTAGGTCAGCATGCGCGTTGATGGGTCGAACTCTGCGATGAAGGCCGTGGTGAAACGGCGGCCATTCTGACTGTTCGTGCAGGCATATGTGTTGATCTTCGGCACCAGGTCAGCGAGCGAAGTGCAGGCGGCGCTCAACGTTTTGAGACTTGCCTGGAAGGTCGCCATCAGCATCGCCGCCGGCACGCTCTTTCCGGCCACGTCGGCAATCGCAATCAGAAACGTCGGATTCGGTCCCTCGCAACCGGGCCGCGGAAAGATGTCGTAGTAATCGCCCGCCACGGTGTTGGCGGCGCGTGTGGCGAACGCAATCGCCAGACCCGGAACCGCGGGAGGCGACGAGGGAAGCAGCCACGCCTGGATTTCCTTCGCGATCTGCAGATCGCGCTTCATCACCACGCGATCGCCGACTTCCATCAGCAGCAGAGCGAGCAGCAGCAATCCGCCCCAAAACGAATTTCTGATCCAGAGTCCGTTCGCGCTTTGCCACACACCCTGTATCCCGGAGAACAACAGGACGAGTCCGATCAGCAGCAGGAGTCGGCGCGCCGGTGTGAGCTTCTCCATCACCGCCCAGAAAAATTTTCCGGCCATGTGCAGAGCATGCCGTCCCTGCGATTCACCCGCCCGCCTCTCTTGATCAACATCGTTGGAGTACAGGCGATAGCTGGAGCGCGCATCGGCGCGAAACTGCTCCCACAGCTGGCTCAGCTGCATGCCGTCGGTGACACGCTGCCAAAACCGGTCTGCTCGTCCGCTGAAGGATTGCCCTGCCATGGTGTTTGCCATCGGAATTCGCTGCTTCGCTCACCGAAGTTACGCATCGCGCGATCGCTCGGTTCCGTCTGCGCCGGTCCCCTGTGGTCACTCAGAGCCTCTTCAGTTTCGCTTCCAGCGCCGGCACATAGCTCGGTTGCGCATCAGGCTCCAGTTGCCGCGCGGCGGCGATTGCTTTCTGCCAGGCATCTCCGGCCGCATCCTTATTCCCTGCCATGGCTTCCGCATCGCCCAGCGCGGTTTCCGCAAACAGGTCTCCGGGAGCAATTGCGACCGCCTGCTGCGCGATTTCCAGCGCGGGTTGCACCTGATGCGACCTCAGCAGGCTCTCGGCAGCCAGCATCCGATCCAGCGCCGCAGCCTTCTCCGCGTGTAATGTACCCCGATAGACGAACACACTGTCGTCAATCACCTCATCCGGTTTCATCGTCTGAAAGTCGCGATATGGATTCACGCCGCTGCTCGGCCATTCGCAGCCGCTGAGGTCGCCCGCGCTGATCAGCATCGTTCCATGGATTACCGGGGGCGTCGTTTCCCAGCCCCCGAGCCACAGCGTGTCCACCGTAGGCAGCGCGTGACAGCGGATGCCATAGGTTGCCGGATCGATCTCCGGCCGCGCGAAGTAGGCAAACCAGCATTCCTCTCCCGGGTGCCGGTCCTGCCAGGCTTTCACCTGATAGACTTCCTGTGCCCAGTCCACGTTCGCATCGCTCAGCAGCTTATGCGTGCTTTTCGCGCCGCCCCAGGCAATGTTGGCGAAGGCCATCTGATTCGGGTACGTGAGCAGCGACCCGGCGATATGCGCCGCGACCAGAACCGCGGCAACCCATACCCACCGGCGCGACTGCCGCCCCAGAGCTGCAACGCCGGCGCCCGCAAAGATGAACGCCATCGTATAGACCGGCAGAATGTGCCGGGCTCCGATGTCGATCCCGCTGGCCATGGCGATCAGCAGATACACCAATGGTGGGGCCACCACGTACGCCAGCTCTCGCGTATGCCCAATTTGTCGGGTGGCGGCAGCAAAAATCGCCAGCGCGCAAAGCGCGAGCAATCCCAGGGTTGTCTTAATCAGGATGACCGCCGGGAAGTAGTACCAGACGCCATGCGCATGCACCTTCCCGAAGATGAACGTGGGATACCACTGCGCCATTCGCTTCACGTCCACCAGGCCCATCAGGTACGACTCGGGCAGCAGATGGTACCGCGCAAAAAACAACACCACGGACGCGTCAAAATGGTTCAGCGGCCCCACGTACGCCGCCAGCGGCGTGCTGAGCGCCAGCCCCGCGGGACGGGCGGCATAGCGAAAGCCGTAAAACGCCCAGAGGATGACCACGGCAATGCCAATGATGATCGCCGATGCGCCACACAGCCGCAGCGCCTGCCGCCAGCGCACGCCCCGTTCCGCGCGGAAGATCTCGTACACGAGAACCGGCAGCATCATCGGAACGAGCAGAATGCCGGAGTGTTTGGTGGCGGCCAGCAGCCCAGTGACGATCCCGACGGCGATCAGCCTCGCGACCGTGGGCCGCGACACGTACCGGTAGAGCGCGTAAATCGATGCCAGAAAGAACAGCGACACGCCCAGATCGGTCGTGACCAGCGCTGAGTGCGCCATCACGTTGGGGTCGAAGACGAGGAGCGTCAGGGCAACCAGAGCCGCGCCGGTGCCGAACCACTCGCGTGCGGCCAGGAAGACCGTCAGCGCCAGTGCCCACGCCAACAACCCAACCGTCAGACGCATTCGAAAGACCAGCCGCTGGCTGGCTCCATCGTTGCGCGCCAGCCAGTCGCGCCCATCCAGATACGCTTCCTTCTTGAAGTCGCGCCCCTGGAGCGGCGGAATCCACAACTTTTCGCCCAGCACGGGAGCCGCAGCCAGCAGCTTCACCAGCGGAGGATGCTCGGGGTTCAGGCCGTAATCCGCCGTCTTCCACATCATGTAACCCGCGAACATGTGGTCGCCCTCGTCGAAGGTAAGCGACTCCCGATGCACCAGCGCGGCGACCAGCGCGCCCTGAATCGCGAGCAGCGCGATTACCACGGCAGCCACACGCTTCCCCGTCAGCGGCATGATGCTGTCCTCCCCGGTCGCATTCTCTGGAACGCCGCAGACTACCGCGAGATCCGCAGGATCGCAAGCTAAAACGTTTATTTATTGTGCAGCGTGTTTTGCGTCAGGTTGGGTTTGTCGGATGTGCCCGTCACCGCAATCGAGATCACGGTACCTGCATTTTTATGCCGGAAGAAAGGCGCCAGCGGCTTCAGCAGCACCGATTTCCAGCCGGTGCCCGTATGCGAGAGATCCTTCTCCAGCTTCGCCGTCCCGGTCAGGTGCACCTTATAGTTCAGCAGATTGAATGTGCCGTGCAGTTTTCCTTCCGCCCCCGGAATCGTGACCACTACGTCGGGCAGAGTCGCAACGCCATTGTCGAAACGCGTATGCGACGACGCCTCCGCGTAAATCTCTGGCGGATTCGTCTGCGACGATGCTTCTGGCTCTCCCGGCGGATTCTTGCGCACGCGCGCGCTGAAGGCATCCATCGTGTGCTGCCGTTGGGTGACGAAGCTGACGTGGTGCAACGACAAGTTGCCGCTCAACTTCAGCCTTTTCAGGAACGGCTCCGGACCGTTGATAAAATCCGCCGAAGCGTCGAAGCTTGCCAATCCACGAACGGTCGTCTCGCCGTGTTCGACTACGTTCAGATAGCGCTCCAGGCTTCCATTTGTCGACGCAAAATCCACGTGCGTGGTCTTCGGCTTGCCGGCGATCCTTGCGGTCGCGGTAATCACGCTGTCGCCGCTGCGCAGGACGGCGTGCTGAATCTGGACGTCGCCGGCCGGACCGTTCACCAGGATCTGGTACTGTGCGTCAACGGGAACGGCGTGGCCGTCGCTCACCCTAAAATCGCCCGAGGAGGCGTCCCCCGTGACCTCCAGTTGCGCGAGGGTCCCCTGATAGTGCCCCGCAGCCCTGGCCATGCCGGAAATCCCGTCAACGCCCTTCAGGTTGGCGTGAACCAGATCAAAGTCTCCCGAGATGGGTGTGGTTTGGTAGTGCGATGTGGCAATCGGTCCGAGCGTTCCTTGTGTCTTTACGAACCCGCTCGGCTCAGGAATGGCGATGGAAGCTGAGTAAGTAAACGGCTGCCCGTCTTTGACGTTGTGCACCTCAGTAGGAGAAAACACAAATCGCAGCGGGCCCTGCCCTTTTCGCAGGAAATCGAGCGTCGCGTGATCGACGGCCACCGTCTCGATCGTCATTTTCGATTCAGACTTCGGCCCCGTCTCCTGAAATTCCGTTTTACGCGCCGGAGAGCCGGCTGGGGGAATCTGGATGTGCAGGTCCTCGAGTTGGATTCTCCGTAACAGGTGCGGATGCAGGAAGAGAGTAATCCAGTTTCCGCGGACCGTCATACGACGAATCGTGGCCAGCGGCGGAATGCTGGTGTCGCCGTGCCGGTAAAACGTGACGTTGTCGGCGACAAACCCTGGAGCCGGGAAATAGATGCGGTGATAGCCGCTCACCGTCACCTTGCTGCGGAAGACGCTCTCCAGCATGGGGTGCACCTGGCGGTAGCGAAACGGCCAGAAGAAGAACATCAGGTGCACACCGATCAGAAGCAGGCAAACGAAAACGGCGACAACGACGCGGCGGGTCCGGTGGTGCTTTTTTCTGACGATGGTTGGGGCGGCTGCCATCCGGGGATACGAAAGACTCACTCCTGCAGATGGCCATCGGAGTGGGCTGGTTGTCCTGCGCCATGAGGCACTTTTTGTTACCCTGCAAGGTGATCGTCGTGAATCCGATGCGCCTCTCTTCTCTGCTGCTGGCGTTGGTTCTTGTCGCGCCCATCGCTGTCTCGCAAAGATCCACTGCTCCGGCAGCAACACCAGCACAAACCCATCGCAGGCCCGCCGCTCCCGCAAGCACGCGAGCCCGTCACGAAGCCGCGCGCCCCCATGAAACCCCTTCGGTTCTCTTCAGCGCCTACAACGGCCATCCAAAGCTGGCCATTATCCTGGTCATCGATCAGTTCCGCGGCGACTATCTCGACCGCTGGCGCGCCGACTTCAAGGGCCGCGGCTTCGATCTTTTTCTCGATCATGGCGCGTACTTCCCGAACTGCTATTACGATTACGCAAACACCAAGACAGCGCCCGGTCACGCGACCATTGGAACCGGAGCATACTCTGACGGGCACGGCATCTCCAGCAACGAGTGGTGGGACCTGCGGCGCAATCAGCAGCGCCCCGTCACCGCGGTGGAAGACGAGCGCTACAAACTGGTCGGCGTGCCCGCGTCCAGCATGCCCGCGAATGCGCAATACGTGACGGGCAGTTCGCCGCGCAACCTGATGGCCTCAACCATCGGCGACGAGCTCCGCCTCGCTACCGACGGAAAATCGGCGGTCTTCGGCATCTCACTGAAGGACCGCGCCTCTATCCTCCCCTCCGGCGCAACCGCCAATGCCGCCTTCTGGATCGATCCCGCCTCGGGATACTGGGTCAGTTCGACTTTCTATATGCCGAAATTGCCGGACTGGGTGAATCAGTTCAACTCCGGCGGGGAGATCCCGCAGGCCGAGCAGAGCGCGAACGCTCCCGACACAAAGAATTTTTTTGCAGACGTGGGCAAGACCCCCGCCGCTAACCAATATGAGATGGACTTTGCCGAGGCGCTCATTCAGAACGAGCAGCTGGGCCAACGCGACGTAACCGACCTGCTCACGATTTCCCTCTCGGCCAACGACATTATGGGTCACGCGCAGGGGCCCGACTCGCCTGAGGAAGAGCAGATGGTCGACACGCTCGACACGCAGCTCGATGACTTCTTCACCTGGCTGGACAAGAACATTCCCGGCGGCCTCGGGAACGTGTGGATCGCACTCACCGCCGACCACGGCGTCGCCCCACTCTCAGCAACCGCCGCCGGATACGGCCTCGACGCGGCGCAGATCGACGTCGATAAGCTCGTCGCATCGCTCAACTACGCCATCAACATGAAATTCTCGCCGGGTGAGAAGGTCCAGTACATTCTGCCGCATCCCGATCTTCCGTACATTTCGCTCAGTGCACCGGAATTCA
Source organism: Acidobacteriaceae bacterium (assembly GCA_035295245.1). Classification (GTDB taxonomy): domain Bacteria; phylum Acidobacteriota; class Terriglobia; order Terriglobales; family Acidobacteriaceae; genus Palsa-343. Next base: position 1,419 of record DATGJK010000238.1, on the reverse strand, counting down.
TGAAGGCCGGCATCGTTGAGCAGGAAGCAGAAGCGGCCGTCCAGCAAGCATTGCCTGCCGCCATGGACCAGGTCGCGCCACAACCTCCGGAACCCGTTCCCAGCGACATGCCCAACCCGGTGAACGGCACCCGTACCGCCGCGCAGCCATCGGATACGCGCTTGCCTCCTGTCCCGAAGATCTACCGGAGCTACACGCGCGAGCAACTGGCGGATGGATCGTATCCGCCGACGCCCTGGGGCGAGCTCCTGGCGCACAGTTACTCGCCGAACGGCGGCTGGTATGTCATGGTCATTCCCGCGGCATTCCAGATGGCTCTCGGCAAGGGGACGACCCACTTCACGCCGTATATGTATGACCGTCACGTTCCGCTTGGCTTCTCCGGCGCACCCTTTGCTCCCGGGCGCTACCTGAATCGCGTCCAGCCGGTGGATATCGCTGCCACGTTTGCCGCGCTGCTCGGCATCAACATGCCCTCAGCTGCCGTTGGGCAGGTGCTGGCCGAGGCGCTGAAGCCCGCCGCGCAGATCGTGTATCCGCGCGAAGTACATCGCGAGACTACCCATCGCCCCGCTGCAGCTCCGACGCCCGGTTCGCAAATCGGGCCGAAGACCGCAACACCCGCTCAACGCACTCAGCAGCCGTCGGCGTCCGAACACACCAACGCCGAGCCGCAGACCGCAACGCCGCCAGCCAAACAGTCGAATCCCGCGAAGCCCCAACCGCCGGCACAATCGACTCCGCCATCACAGGAGCCGCACCGGTGATCGCCTCTGATGCTGATTCGCTGCACCCCGAGCGCTGCCACTCCCGAAGGAACTGCCAGTGAAGCCTGACATGCGCGTCGTGCTCGCCGGCCTCGATCTGGTCAATCCAGTCATCGCCGCCAGCGGTACCTTCGGCTACGGCGTCGAGTTCGAGGACATCGTTTCGCTGCGCCGCATCGGGGGCTTCGTAACGAAGGGCATTTCCCGCGAACCCATGCTGGGTAATCCGGCGCCTCGCCTCATTGAGACCGCCGCCGGAATGATCAATGCCATCGGCCTGCAGAATCTCGGCGTCGAACGCTTTATTGCCGAAAAGCTTCCACCGCTCCGGCATTATCCGACCTGCGCGGTCATCGTAAATGTCTTCGGATTTCAGGTCGAAGACTATGTGGCCGTCATCGAACGCCTCAATGAGGCAGAGGACATTGCCGCCTATGAACTGAATGCCTCGTGCCCCAATACGAAGCATGGCGGCATCACCTTTGGCTCAAATCCAGCGATGCTTTCAGAGCTGGTGACGCAGGCAAGGCGAGTTTCGAAGCGACCGCTGATCGTAAAGCTTTCGCCCAATGTGACCTCCATTCCCGCCTTAGCCGATGCAGCGCAGGAAGCGGGAGCCGACGCAATCTCCCTCATCAACACATTCCTCGCC
>DATGJK010000237.1:0-3903 GCA_035295245.1 Acidobacteriaceae bacterium | reverse complement strand
TAGCGATAAGACCGTTAGCTGAGAAGCGGTTAGCGGTAAGACGTTTAGCGATGAGACGGTTCGAAGGGCGAGTCGAGAAATAGCTAGGCTTCTCCGCAACGGGCGGCACCCTGTAGACTGCGAGTCCATGCTGCACTGGGTCGGCACGCACGTCTTTCATATTTTCAATATCTGGCTGCTGGTGTTTGTCATCATCTCGGCGGTGGTGGCTTCGGCGACCTCGTTTGTGGAAGTCGCCATGGTGATGAAGCTGAACGACCGGCTGCCGAAAGAGGAGCGGTTTCCCGAGATGTTCTATTACGTGCGGTGGATGGAGTTCAATCGCGCGTATAAGGCCATGTTTGGGGGCGACCGGCTGATGGTGGCCAGGAATTCGCTCTACTCGGCCTCGATTGTCTGCTGGATCGTTTCGGGGTGCATTTTTGTGTCGAACCTGATCCACCGGTTTCACTGGTAGCGGGAAAGGGTTGCGCTTCCCCTCTTCTCTCCAATAGAACTGTGAGTCCTGCATTTTCCGCCCCGGAGAACTTCTTTCGCCGGGTGGAAGTTGCATCTGACTCTGGTTCAGGATGATTCATTTTCGGAAAGCCCTGGAAAACGTGGAACGTCCGCAAATGGAAGCGGACGTGGTGATCGTGGGCGGCGGCCCGGCGGGGATGTCGTGCGCGCTGCGGCTGGCCCAGCTCATCGATGCCCATAACGCGCAGCATCCGGACGAACCGCTGACCAAGGAAAACATCTACCTGCTGGAGAAGGCGCGCGAGGTGGGGCAGCATTGCCTGTCGGGCGCGCTGCTCGATCCGCGGGCGTTGCGTGAGCTGCTGCCGGACGCCGAGAAAGAAGCGCCGCTCGACGCCGAGGTCACGAAGGAGTCGGTCTGGTACCTGACGCAGAAGGGCCAGCGCAAATTCCCCATCGTTCCGCCGCCGCTGCGCGACCACGGCAATTATGTGATGTCGCTGAACCGGTTCACGAAGTGGCTGGGACAGAAGGTGGAGGAAGCCGGGATTACGATTTTCACCGGTTTTGCCGGATCGGGGCTGCTGTGGAGCGAGGAGACGGATGACGTCGAAACCGCCCGAGTGGCCGGGGTGCGGACGGACGATAAGGGCCTGGATAAGGAAGGGAATCCGAAGGGGAATTTCGAGCCGGGATACGAGCTGCGGGCGAAGGTGACCATCCTTGCCGAGGGAACGCGGGGCAATTGCGCGAAGGAGCTGATCGGGAGGCTCGGCCTCGAGGATCCGAATCACGCGCAGACCTACGGGCTGGGCGTGAAGGAGCTGTGGGAGATTCCGGCGGGGCGAGTGGCGAAGGGCGAAGTGATGTATACGCTGGGCTATCCGCTGACCAGCCGGGAGTATGGCGGGGCGTGGGTGTACGGGATCAGCGAAACGCTCATCTCGGTCGGGTACGTGACCGGGCTGGATTACCAGGATCCACGCACCGATCCCCACCACGTTTTTCAGAGCTTCAAAGAGCACCCGTTTGCGCGGCGGATTCTCGATGGCGGAAAGATGATTCGCTACGGCGCGAAGACGCTGCCCTACGGCGGGTGGCTGACGATGCCGCAAATCTACGGGAACGGCTGGATGCTGCTGGGGGATGCAGCCAGCTTCCTCAACTCGCAGCGGCTCAAAGGGATTCACCTGGCGATGAAGAGCGGCATGCTGGCGGCGGAGACGGCCTTTGAGGCGCTGCGGAGCGGCAACTCGTCAGCTGCGACGCTGAGCGCATACAAGCAGGGGGTGGACCGGAGCTGGATACGCGAGGAGATGTGGCCGGTGCGGAACTTTCACCAGGGTTTCGAGCATGGCTTGCTGGAGGGGATGGTGAAGGCGGGTATCCAGCAGGTGCTGCGCGGCGGGAATCTGGGGCCGGACGCGAAGAACCAGGCGGGTTACACGCGCATGCAGCGCATCGACGCGGCGGGTCCGGTGAAAGCGGAGCGCGTGCCGATCACAGGCAATGCCAAAGGCGACGGCAAGCTGACGTTCGACCGGCTGACGGATGTTTATCATTCGGGGACGCGCCACGACGAGGACCAGCCGGTGCACCTGATTGTCGAGGACCTGAATATCTGCAGCGGCCGGTGCGTGCGGGAGTACGGAAACCCGTGCCAGTACTTCTGCCCGGCGGCGGTCTACGAGATGGTGGACGCCGAGAGCGGGGCGGATGGGGGCGCGCCCCTGCAGCATAAGGAGTTGCGGATCAACTTCACGAACTGCGTGCACTGCAAGACGTGCGACATCATGGACCCCTACCAGATCATCACCTGGGTGCCACCCGAGGGTGGCGGAGGCCCCAATTACGAGGGCATGTAGCACGTCCACCCGCGGCAGCGGGCCGTTCGGAGCAAATTTAGCCGCGCAGTGACGGAGTTGGCGTATGCTGCTGGCGACGGGCTGCATCTCCTGGTTCTTTTGGCGGCGTGGGGTGAGCCGCTCCTGCTATGGAACGTGTGCGCTGTCCGAACTGCAAAGACGGGGACGAGGTGTATCGTTCCCACCGGCGGAAGTGGGACTGGCCCTTTCTGTGGATGGGGATGCGGCCGTACCGCTGCCTGCTGTGCAATAAGCGCTTCTACGCGCGGCGGCATCGCCCGGACCCGGCGGGGCATAAGGTGCCGTAAACTCTGAAGCTGGCATCCGGCGCGCGCATCGAATAGAGTTGAGCCCATGCTGCCTGGAGTGGTCCCCAGCCCGAAGGTGGAGCCCGGACCTGTGTCGCAGATCCTGCGGGATCGCCACGGGCGGGCCATTACCGACCTGCGCATCTCGATTACCGACCGCTGCAACTATAAGTGCGTCTATTGCCGGACCGGCAACGAGGGGGCGATCTACGCCGAGTTGCCCATCGGGGACTACCTGCGCATGGCGCGGGTTTTCGTGGACCTGGGCATCGAGAAGATCCGCCTGACCGGAGGCGAGCCGCTGCTGCGCCGCGGGTTGCTGGACCTGGTTCGGGCGCTGAGCCGGATGCGGACGATCAGCGGGGCTCCGCTGGATATTGCTCTGACCACCAACGGCCATCTGCTGGAGGATCTGGCGGTGCCGCTGCGCGAGGCGGGGCTGAGCCGGATCACGGTGAGCATGGATGCCGTCGATGCGGAGAAATTCGCGCGCATCACCCGGGTGCCGGGCAGCTACGAGAGGGTGCTCGCCGGGGTGCGAGCCGCTAAGGCGGCGGGGCTCGATCCGGTGAAGGTGAACTGTGTTTTGCTGCGCGGCTTCAACGAGGACCAGATTGTGCCGTTTGCGCGCTTCTCGCGGGAAGAGGGCGTGATCGTGCGCTTTATCGAGTTCATGCCGCTGGAAGAGGACCGCCGGTGGACGCCGGAGTCAGTGATCTCGCTGAAGGAAATTCTGCGTGAGCTGGAGAGCTTCCGTCCGGTGGTGCCGCTGGAGCCGAATGCCGCCAGCGAGACGGCGGTGCGGTACAGCTTCGACGACGGCGTGGGCGAGATCGGCATCATCGCGCCGGTGACGCAGGCCTTCTGCGGACACTGCAGCCGGGTGCGGCTCACGTCGGACGGCAAGATTCGAACCTGCCTCTTCTCTCAGATGGAGCACGACCTCTATGGCGTGATGCGGAGCGGCGGCAGTGACGCGGATCTGGAGGCGTTCATCCGGCGAACCGTGGACCAGAAGGAAGCGCGCCATCACATCGGTGAGCCGGGATTTCTGAAGCCGTCGCGGAGCATGGTGCACATCGGCGGTTAGCCACCGAGGCGGGAGGCCTTCGGGCCAAAATCAACTCACACGGGATTCGGCTGGCGAAAGCCGCAGCGGTCGAGCATTGCTTCGATGTCGGCGCGGGTGGCGTGGAGCTTGTCTGCGTTGTTGAGCAGATCGTCGGCGAGGACTGGATACCAATTGTGGCGGAGGGGGTCGGCGAGTCCGG
>DATGJK010000236.1:0-3975 GCA_035295245.1 Acidobacteriaceae bacterium | reverse complement strand
GACGGCTCCAGCCTGCGACTCAAAAAGCTGCACGAGGATTACAATCCGGCGGATCGCGCGCATGCCGTCAAGACGCTGATGGAAGCCCATGAGAAAGGCGAGGTGCTGACCGGCGTTTTCTACATCGATACGAAGCGAGATGCCTTTACTGATCTGCTGAATCTCGTGGATGAGCCTTTGGCAACGCTGCCGCAGGAACGCGTCCGGCCGAGCAAGCAGGTGCTGGACGAGGTGATGGCACGGCTGAAGTAAAGCAGGGAAAAGGAAATAGGAACGCTCCGGCTATGGCCGGGGCGTTTTGTTTGTGGGATATTCTCGATCCAAAGCCGGCCCCGCGAGATCAGCTGTAGGTGGCAAGGACCCGTTTGACTTTTTGTGCTTCGTCAATCTCCATGAACTCGGAGACCGTGGCTCCGCTGTGATTGCGATAGAGCAGCACAAGAGTGCCGGGTCCGGCGGAAACGTCGATCAGATGGAAGCGGAGTTTTGGGAAGGCGGTCAGGCCCTCGCTGAAATACTTGCGCAGGGCGGCGATCCCTGAGATTTGGCCGCCGCTTTCGGGAAGCAGCTTTGCGGCCATGGGCGAGATCAGGACGACGTCGACGGCATAGTGGGCGAGGATGCGCTCCAGATCGTGCGCGTTCCAGGCATCGATCCATTCATGAGCGAATTGCTGAGCGGCTTCGTCGGTGAGCTGGGGCCGGGGCATCAAAAAGATCGTAAACCACAGCTACCTGGTTTTGATTCCGCGCGGATTGCACTTGTCAGTGACCCGCGCCTATTGCACGACCGAGGTTCAGGCAGTCGCAGGCCGACGTTTTTCAGTTTTCCCGCTTCTAAGTGCCGGAAGGAGATCCTGTGGAGCGTTTTGGTCTTTTAATCCTCTTTCTTGCGTTGGGAACGTTTGCGGCTCACGCGCAGACGGGTGTTTATGCGGAGTATGGCGCGTCATGGTATGGGATCCCGAACCTGAGCGTGCAGAGCGGTCCGACGTTCGGCCTGTATTACCAGCACTGGGGCGTTCCGTTTGTTCGCGCGGGGCTGGATGCGCGGGCGTCGTTCATGGGATCAGGCTCGGGCAAGACCGAAGATACAGGGCTGATTGGCCCACGGGTGCAGATCAAGCCGCATATTCTGCCGCTGATGCCGTATGGAGAGGCGCTCATTGGCGTTTCCCACGTGGACGTCGGGGAAGGCTTCGCGCGCACGCAGGGCAACGAGTTTGAGTGGGCGCTGAATGCGGGAATCGACTTCACCATCCTGCCGCACATCGACTGGCGCGTGGTGGACTACACGTACGGCGGAATCCCGAAGAATCCGGTGAATTCGAATCCGAATACGGTGAGCACAGGGCTGGTAGTGAGGTTGCCCTAGAGGCAAGGAACAGGGAACGGGTATCAGGAGGAGGGGCGGGGCTCTCCTGACTTGATCCGCGTGATGGTGTTGATCCAGTTGGTCTCCCAGGTTTTGCCGCCGTCTGGCGAGAAGGCCTGCTCGGCGGAGATGGTGTCGGGCGATGTGGGCCAGATGCTGAAGCGGACCAGAATGGAGCGGCCGTGGAAGGATTCCTGGTCGTAGAAGTCTCCGCGGCCGCCGTGGAATTCGCCGATGGCGGGGACGCTGAGGATGCCGCTGTCGCTGGTGGTGAAGTAAATCCTCCACTGGTGGGCGTCGGGGTTGTAGAGGCGGAGGGCGAGGAGTTCAAGGTGGCCGGTGGGGCCGTCGGCGTCGACGGTGGAAAGATTGGCGCGGCCATCCCAGATGGGGCGCGTGACGGTGGTGCCGTCCATTTCCGTCCATTCGGTCGAACCGGAGAGCGGATGGAGGAGGCGGCGGATATGGATCTTCCACGCGCCCTCGTCGAAGTCGAAGTCGTGCCGGGGATCGGGAGCGGAGGCGGGCGTGGCGGCGGAGGGCTGCGGGTTCCAGGCGGGCGCGTCGCCGGTGCGGGTTTGGTCGGTGATCCAGTTGACCGTCCAGGTTGTGCCGCCGTCGTCGGAGAAGGACTGCTCGAAATGGGGCGCGTTCGAGGTGAGCCGCGTCCAGTCGAATCGAATGAGGATGGTGCGGCCGCTGATGGTGTCCTGTGTGTAGAAGTCGCCGTGGCCGTTGCGGAATTCGCCGACCTGGGGCGGATCGAGCACGCCGCTCTGGCTGTTTGCCCAATAGAGGCGCCACTGGTGTGAGTCGGGGTTATAAAGGCGGAGCGTGAGGCCTTCGATGTGAGTGCCTGCGCCGTCGACTTCGATGGTGTCGAGCTGGGCGCGGCGGTCCCAAACCTCATAACAAGCGCCCGTGCCCTCAAGGTCAGCCCAAGCGGGCGCGCCGGTGAGGGGATGGGGAAGGCGGCGGAGATGATATTTCCAGGAGCCGAGGAGAGGGTCGAAGTCGTGGCCGCCATCGCGCTGCGTCTGGGCGCCTGCCGGAGGATTTTGCGCGCGGGCATGGGCCGCAAGGATCAGCGGAGCGAGCAGGAGCAGGGACGCACCAATGCGGCGAACGAGGCGCATGTTTTCCTCCGAAGAGCTTTTGATCCGGACGGGACCTGGCCGCTCCAGACTCAGGCCGGAGAGGATGGTTGTAAAGGACCACTTGCAGAGCGGTGGGCATAGCCACTTTGCCGTGGCGAGCGCGGGGAGGGAATTTGCTCCCAGGCCGCCTCCATGTTACAAACGATGAAAGGCATGATCCGCGCCTCCCAATCCGCGATCTGTATTGTGCCCGGCAGCCTCTGCGGCTGTTGTTGTCGCTAGCTTCGCGACGTCCTCTCGTTTTCCTCACAACTGAACATCCGACCGATCAGGAGCCTTTCCGCATGGATTCGTCGCCACGCCGTTTTGCACTTCGTCATCTCTCGCTCGATACGTGGGCTGTGGTTGCTGCACTTGCGGCCGCGCTTATCGTCCGCGCTGCACACGTTCGGATTCCCTGGTAATCATGGCCGACTCCCTCCTGGTGGCTGCGCCGCGCCGGACTGCGGTGTCCGGACACATCGTCACGCTTTTGCCGGGCACTCTGCTGCTGGCGGCCGTCGGGTACACGGGAAAATTCCTGGAGGAGTTTCTGGCGGCCTATGGGAAGGCGCACCACCTGCTGTTGCCGAATATCGAATACGTGCTGTGGGCAATTCTGCTGGGCCTGGCCATCTCGAACACCGTCGGCGTGCCGGAGGTGTTTCGTGCGGGTGTCGCCAGCTACGAATTCTGGCTGAAGACCGGGATCGTGCTGCTGGGCGCGCGGTTCCTGATGGGGGACCTGCTGCATCTGGGCGGGATCTCGCTCGTTTTGGTGCTCTTTGAAGTCGGGTTCTCATTGGCTTTCATGACGTGGCTGGGGCGGACGGCACGGCTGAAGCCGAAGCTGGTTTCGCTGCTGGCGATTGGATCCTCGATTTGCGGCGTGTCGGCGATTCTGGCGACCTGCGGAGCGATCGATGCGGACGACGAGGACACGTCCTATGCGATTGCGGCGATCCTCGGGCTGGGGGCGATTTCGCTGGTGGCGTTTCCGCTGATCGGACATGCGCTGCACCTGAGCGATCGCGCCTACGGGCTGTGGGCTGGGCTGGCGGTAGACAATACGGCGGAGTCGACAGCGGCGGGGGCGATCTACTCGGACGCGGCGGGCAAAGTAGCGGTGCTGGCGAAAACCTGCCGGAATGCGTTCATCGGGTTCGTGGTGCTGGCGTACGCCACGTACTGGGCGTCGAAAGGGCAGGCGGAGGAAGTGAAGAACAAGCCGGCGTTCCTGTGGCGGAAGTTTCCGAAGTTCGTGCTGGGCTTTCTGCTGATCTCGGTGCTCGCGTCGGCGGGTGTATTCACACGCGCGCAGACGGTATCGATCGGAAACCTCTCACGGTGGGCGTTTCTGCTGGCGTTTGCGGGAGTGGGGCTGCGGTCGAATCTGCGGGAACTGGGACGGCAAGGCGCGAGGCCTTTTCTGGTGGGGCTGTTTGGCGAGGTGGCGATTGCGACC
>DATGJK010000235.1:0-2148 GCA_035295245.1 Acidobacteriaceae bacterium | reverse complement strand
ACGACACGCTGGCGCAACATCCGCATGACATCGTGACTGGTCCTGCGGACACGCTGTTGGGTAGCGCCGTGGCGTCTGCCCTGGGATGGAAAGACCTGACGCTGGCGCGGTTGCATGGCGTGACCAGCGATGCCAGCGGCGTGCTGTGCCTGGCCGACCGGGGAAAAACCCTTGATGCTCAAGACCATCACCTGGTTCAGGCGCTGGTGAGTCAGGCTTCGGTGGCACTGGAGAATGCCCGCCTGTTCACCAAGATGGAACAGGCAAACCGCCACTGGATCGAAATTTTCGATGCCATCACCGATTTCATCGTGGTCCACGATGAGAGCCACAATGTTCTGCGCGTGAACCGATCGCTCGCCGACTTCATCGGTGTGAACCCAGCGGAGTTGATCGGGGTGAGCATGCGCACGCTGCTGGCCCTGACCAACGAGGCCCCTGCCGGGTTCTGTCCGTTCTGCAAAGCTGGCTCGGCGGCCGACGAATATGTTGATCCCGTGTTGCAGCGGACGTACCTCGTTTCGACCTCCCGGATTCACAGCCCGGAAAACGAAGGACTGCAGACCATCCACGTGCTGAAGGACATCACCGACCGGCGGGAAGCAGAGAGGCGCTATCGCGAACTGTTCGACAACATCCAGGAAGGCCTGTACTTCTCCAGTGCCGACGGCCGATTCATCGAAGTGAACGACGCGCTCGTGCGCATGCTGGGGTATGAGAGCCGCAACGAGTTACTGCAGATTGATATTCCCAACCAGCTTTACCTCACGCCCGCACACCGCGCGCGTTTTCGCGATGCGATTCAGGAAGCCGGCGTTCTGCGCAATTACGAGGAAGCGTTGCGGAAGAAGGATGGTTCGCTGATCCACACGCTGCAAAACGTATTCGCGGTACGAGACCCGAGGGGCAACGTCATCCAGTACCGCGGGGTGATGCTCGACATCAGCGAGCTGAAGAATTTCCAGTCGCAACTGCAACACGAACGCGATTTCAACACCAAAATCCTGAACAACACGCAAAGCATGATCCTGGTCACAGACCGCTCGGGCGCGATCACCTATGCGAACCGCAGGTGCCAGGGCGCCACGGGATACAACCAGGAACAGATCGTGGGAAGGCCGCTGGCGGATTTGATCACGCCGGCGCGGCGCGACAGCATCATGGCGGCTCTTCGTTCCACGGTCGGGGGCCAGCAGGTAGATAACCTCGAATTGCCGCTGCTCCGCTGCGACGGCCGCCTGAGCCAATTCTCCATCAACATGAGCCCGATGCGTGACGAGCAGGGCAAGGTCAGCAGCATCGTGGTGGTCATGACGGACATCACGGACGCGGCTATGCTGCAAGCCAAGCTGATACACACGGAAAAAATGGCCGCAGTGGGACATCTGGTTTCCGGCGTGGCGCATGAAGTCAATAATCCACTCACGGCGATTCTCGGTTTTGCCGACCTGCTGATGGACAATCCGCAGGTTCCTGACGCCGCGAAAACCGATCTGCGCGTCATCCTGCAGGAAGCGCAGCGCACCAAGCAGATCGTGCAGAACCTGCTGAGCTTTGCGCGCCAGATGCCGCCGCAGCGCAAGCCAGTGCAGTTGAATTCTGTGTTGCGGCGGACCCTGCAACTGCGTTCGTACGATTTCGCCAGCCACGGGGTCGAAGTGGAAGAACTGCTGGATGAATCGCTGCCGGACGTTATCGGCGATTCGCACCAATTGCAGCAGGTGTTCCTGAATATCCTGAACAACGCTTACGACGCGGTGCGCGAAACTGGCCGGCCGGCGCGGATTCTGCTGCAGACCCGGCTGTTCGACGGCGCCGCCGAAGTCGTCTTTCGCGATAACGGCAACGGCATTCAGCACGCGGAGCGGATTTTTGATCCGTTCTTCACCACCAAGGGAGTTGGAGAAGGCACAGGGCTGGGGTTGAGCATTTGCTACGGAATCGTGCGCGAGCACGGTGGAGAAATCGCCTGTTACAACAATCCCGACGGCATCGGCGCCACGTTTGTCGTGCGTCTGCCGTTGAGCAACGAAGCAGCGCCCATGAGGCCTGCGGGAGTCCTGCATGAGCAACGCCGGAATGAGGGCAACTAGTCTGCCCGTGTTGTTAATCGAGGATGAAGCCACAGTGATGGCATACGTGCGCAAG
>DATGJK010000234.1:0-8229 GCA_035295245.1 Acidobacteriaceae bacterium | reverse complement strand
TGATCCTGATGGACGTGCAGATGCCGGAGATGGATGGATACACGGCGACGGCGCGTATTCGGGAGCTTGAACGGGCGCGCAATATGCATACGCCGATTCTTGCCGTGACCGCTCATGCCCTGCAGGGAGATCGCGACCGCTGCCTGGAGGCGGGCATGGACGGATATCTCTCCAAGCCGCTCGCCGGCAAAGAGCTGGCGGAGGCCGTTCATCGCATCTTTCCCGAGGAGCCTGCCCCGGAAGACGCAGAGGTCGGATCTGCCGATCAGGAGAACGGCGTCGTCCATGCATGGGATGCAACGAGTGCTCTGGAGCGGCTCGATGGCGACGAGAATCTGCTGGCCGAAGTGGTCGAGATTTTTCTCGGGGAGGCTCCGCGGCAACTGGCGGAGCTGCGTGCGGCGATCGCAGCAGGAAACGCGGAAGCAGCCGCGAAGATTGCCCATAGCCTGAAAGGCGAGCTGGGCTATTTCGGCATGGCAGAGGTCTCGGCTTATGCGCGGCAGATCGAGAACCTCGCCTGGCAGGGAAAACTGGAGGATATGGAAATCGTGTCCACCGCGCTTGAAAATCGCGTGCAGGCCATCATGGAGTCGATGCAGAACGCGGCGCGCGTGCCCGCGGAGGTGAAGGGATGATCGAGCAGGCGGAGGCGCTGGAAGCGGAACTCCAGCCCTCAGGGGTCGCGGCGCAGGGTGATGAATCCATTCTGATCGCGGAAGACGATCCGATCTTCCGTCACATCCTGCGGCGCTGGCTGGAGAGCTGGGGATTCGGCGTCTCCGTGGCGGAGGACGGAGCGCAGGCGTGGGAAATTCTCCAGCAGGAGAGGCCGCCGCAGCTGATGATTCTCGACTGGGTGATGCCCGGAGTCGATGGTCTGGAGTTGTGCCGCCGGGCACGGGCGACGCCATGTGGGCCGTATCAGTACATCTTGCTGCTGACGGCGCGCGATCGCACGCCGGATGTGGTGCGCGGTCTCGAGGCCGGAGCCGACGATTATCTGACGAAGCCCTTCGATAAGGCGGAGCTGCATGCGCGGCTGCGCGTTGGCCGGCGGATGTTGGCGCTGCAGCGCAACCTGATCGCCGCGCAGGAGGAACTGCGCTTCCAGGCGACGCATGATGCGCTGACGCAACTGTGGAACCGCGGCGCGTTGCTCGACCGGCTGCGTACTGAAATCCAGCGGGCGCAGCGGACGCACGTCTCGCTCGGCATCCTCATGGTCGATGTCGACCACTTCAAGCCGGTCAACGACACCTGGGGACATCTGACCGGCGATGCGGTGCTGAAAGAGGTGGCCCGTCGCATCCAGCACGCCACGCGCGGGTACGACATAGCCGGTCGTTACGGCGGCGAGGAGTTCCTGGTGCTGCTGCCCGGTTGCGGTCCCGAGCAGACGCTCCGCAGTGCGGAGCGTCTGCGGAGCGCGATTCCCGCAGAGCCCGTCACCGTCGGGAGGACGGACATTTCCCTGACGGTGAGTATCGGAGCCACGGTCGTTCCGGATTTCGCGGAGAGCGAGACGGAGGTTCTGGCAACCGCTGACGCTGCGCTGTATCAGGCGAAAAGCGAAGGACGTGATCGGACCGTTCTGGGCAGACCACCGGGGTAGGCCATCGCGCCTCCAGTTGCGTCAAAACGCCGGAGCCCTTCAGCGAGCCTCAGCGCAGCATCGATTTCTCAGGTCCGGTCACGTTGCCGCGCAATGTGCGGCGGCAGATCGCGCATGCCCAGTCGCGCATACGTCGGCCTTTCGAGATGCGCGTTTCTGGAGGGCGTCTCGCTCATCACTTCCTTAAACGCGGCCTGGAACTTCTCCATCTCGCTGCGCGTGCCAACAGTGATGCGAACATACGTCGGCCAGACCGGCCAGACGCGACCGATGAAGACGTTGCGCTGCGCCATGGCCTCGATCACGTCGTTGCCGGGGCGGCCCGTGTCGAGCATGAAGCAGTTCGTCTGCGACGGGATGAATTTGTAGTTGTTGGCGGTGAGCCAGGAGAAGACCTCGTTGCGGATGTCGGCGTTGATCTTGCGGCGCTCGGCGACCAGGGTCGGCGCCTGAAGGCTGCTGCTGGCGGCGGCCATGGCAAAAATTGGCATGAAATTCATCCCGTAGACGCGGATCTTCGCCAGCAGATCAGGACGGGCGATCGCGAATCCGCAGCGCAGCCCAGCCATCCCGTAGACCTTGGAGAACGTCCGCAGGACAATCACGTCTTTGTCGGCTTTGACCAGGTCAAGAGAGGTGGTCGCATTCTCGGTGAAGTGGATGTAGGCCTCGTCGATCAGCAGGACGGAGCCCTTCGGCTTATTGGCCAGCGCGTACTCGATGTCGGCGCGGCTGGTGATGGTGCCCGTGGGATTGTTCGGATTGCAGATGTAGAACACGCCGGCATTCGGATCGGCCGCGACCATGGCGCGCACATCGTGGGCATAATCCGAAGTCAGCGGCACTTTGATGACTTTTGCGCCGATGCCCTGCGCGGCAAACATGCCTGCCTCATAGCTGGGATCGGCGACGACGAAGGGACGGCTCGGCGAGGAGAAGGCGAGGACGGTGTAGCAGAGCGGCTCGCTTGATCCGGCGTAGAGCGCGACGTAGTCCGGCTTCAGGTCCTGCTGATCGGCAAAGAGCTTCACCAGCTTCGGTCCCATTTCGAAGTCGTAGCGGCCGCCTTCGGGAATCATGCTCGACATGACGGCACAGGCACCGCTGCAGGGGCCGAGGGGATTCTCGTTCGCATCGATGCGGACCGCGCCAGGAGGAATATCGCGGTAGACGCGCGGGCGCTGCGCCATGGCAAGCTGCGGCTCGGTGAGGATGGGCACGGCGGCGGCAGCCGACGCGGCAGCGGCCATGCGGAAGAAGGTGCGGCGGGATAGCTCGGGATTCATTGCGCCTCCAGCGGAAGGGTCGAGGGGCCCACGCGGATCGTCCGGGACGGAACTTCCGCTACCCGGAGCCACCGCAGTCGCCGGCTGTCTGGGGAAGGGCGGGTGCCGGCGCCTGAGTCGTCCTATTGTGCCAAAAAACCAGAAGAATTCGCCCAAAATTTGCTGTTGACTACCAAAGTTCCATGCGGGCGCTCGCGAAAAAGACGCCCGCGGCGCGGAGACAGGAGCCGCGGGCTTTCAGGGAGGCAAAGCAAACCTCGAGCATCGTCGCCGGACGCACGGTGGTCAGGGCGCAATGGTGCGCAGAACCCCTTCGTGCGCAGCGGTCCAGCAAGCTTTTCCGGGATCTTCGACAAGGAAGGCGCCGCGCAACGGGTAGCGCTTCTGACAAGGAAGGCAAACACGCGGCTCTTCATCTCACCAGAGACGAAGAAGGTTCTTCATTTTTGACACAGGATGCGGAAAAGATCAAGCGTGGGGATGCGGAAAACTTACGAGCGCGCAGCAGACGGCTTGTGACGCTTCTCAAGGCCCGAAACGCGCTTGATCCAGCGCTGCGCGGGCCGCTCGATCCAGATCATGGCCAGCACGGCGGCCGTGATGAGCAGTGCGTAGCTGAGCCACGGGTCGAAGCGCGCCAGACCTGCGCGCTGCAGCAGATGGTGGTCGTGGATCAGGTTCCAGAGGTTGAAGTGCAGGATGTAGAGGCAGTAGCTGGCCTGGCCGACGGCGACAAAGGGGAAAAATCCGAAGAAGCGCGCGATCAGATTGTGTCCGGCAAGGCCCAGCACCGCAAGCGCGAAGAGCGGCATCATGAGGCCGTCGTGCATCATCGGATACGGGAAGGCTTCGCCGAAATACAACACCGCGTAGATGCCGGCCATTCCGAGGAGTCCGAAGAGCAGCCGCCGTCGCGCGGCGCGCGGGATGAGCGAGTCCAGATCGGCGAGCACAATGCCGAAGAGGAAGGACGGAATGTGCGGCGGCGGCGAGAACTTCAGGGCCCGCATCCAGAAGCCGTCGGTATAGCGGCCGGGATGCAGATCGCCGTCCGGATGGAAATGCATGTAGAGGCTGGGCAGCACCATGCCGAGGCACCAGAGGCCCAGCAGAATCGCGACAAGCGCGCCGATTCTCTTCGGCCGTTTCCACAAGATGACGAACGGAAAAATGACGTAGAAGAACGCCTCAGTACACATGGTCCAGGCAGGCGTGTTCCAGAAGGTCGAAAGCGAGGGGCTCCATGCCTGCAGCAATAGAGGCGTCAGCACCATGCCCCAGGCGAACTGCGTGTGACTGCGTGCATGCCACTCGTCGATCAGCATGCCCAGCGAGACCAGCAGCGCAAAGACGTAGATGGGGTAAAGGCGCGAAACGCGTGCGATCCAAAAGGTTTTCGCGCTAAGCTGGCCTTTTTGCGCGCGATCGCTGTAGTTGTAGGCCAGAACGAATCCGGAGAGCAGCAGGAAAAAGCTGACCGAGGTGTATCCGTTATCAACGATGGGGGCAAAAGGACCGAACCACTTCGGGTTGGAGAAGTGAAAGAAGACGATGTTCAGCGCAGCAAAGGCGCGCAGTCCGCTGAGCGCAGGCAGGCGCTCTTTACTGGCGGATTTCGCGACGGGCCTATCCGTGGCTGGAGGGAAAACGGCGACTGCAGCGGAAGACGCTGCAGGCCGGGGTACGATTTGTGCCTGGGCGCTCAGAAGCGGACTCCTGCGACAAGCCGCGGCGTAGGCGAAAGGCCTGAACCCCGCTCCGGGGCGGGTCTCCTACGGGTTCTCTGAATTTTGCGCTTCATGAGACGACTGCTTCAGGCCGTGACCAGCGAGCCGACCTTCTCCCCGGAGATGACCCGGCGGATATTGCCCGGCTGATTGAGATTAAAGATGATCATGGGCAGATTATTGTCCTTGCAGAGACTCACCGCCGTGGTGTCCATCACTTTTAACCCCAATCGCAGGATTTCCATATAGGTAATCTGCTCGAATTTCACTGCATCTCGTGTGATGACCGGATCGGCGTCGTAGATTCCTTCAACTTTGGTCGCTTTCAGCAGAACATCCGCCTTGATCTCCATGGCCCGGAGCGAGGCGGCGGTGTCTGTGGAAAAGAAAGGGTTTCCGATGCCCGCGGCAAAGATGACCACACGGCCCTTTTCCAGGTGACGGATCGCCCGGCGGCGGATATACGGCTCGCAGACCTGGTTCATTTCGATGGCCGACATGACGCGGCAATAGACGTCGCGCTTCTCGAGAGAATCCTGAATGGCCAGCGCATTGATGACGGTCGAGAGCATGCCCATATTGTCGGCACTGACGCGATCCATCTCGCGGGCCTGCTCGGCCACACCGCGGAAGAAGTTGCCGCCGCCGACCACGATCGCGATTTCGACGCCCATCTGGTGGATTTCGGCCAATTCGGCGCTGATCTCGTGAATCCGGACGGGATCCACACCGAAGCCACGGCCACCGGCAAGGGCTTCTCCGGAAAGCTTAAGAACGACGCGCTTGTACATAGGCTCATAAAAAGTATCGCATGGCGGGGGGAACCGGCTCGAAATCCCCTTCCAGGAAGCAACGGGTGAAGGGGGCCCAGCCCGAACAGACGGAAATGGCGCCGGAAAAGTTGGTGCAAACGACTGGCTGGCTCCTTTCGTCACTCTCTCCGCAAGAATCCATCCCTTCGCTGTTATCGTTGCTTTTCTGGCACCGAAACGGCCCCTTTTGCGTATTCCGCTGTGCAAGGAGCTTTTATGGCGACCCTGATGCAGAACCTTCGCTTCAGCCTTCGCATGCTCGCACGGAAACCTGGGTTGACCATCACCGTGTTGCTGACGCTTGCCGTGGGCATTGGCGCGAACACCGCCATCTTTACCGTCGATTACGCTACTCTCCTGGCGCCGCTTCCCTACCCTCAGCCCGATCAGTTGGTGATGGTGTGGTCGAAAATCCAGACTTTTCGGAACGTAGTCTCCGCCGGCGACTTCAGCGACTGGAAAAGACAGGCGACGGTGTTCCAGGACCTGAACGCGTGGAGCGGGACGGCCTTCAATATCGCGACGAAGGACCAGCCGCAGTTTCTGCAGGCACAAACGGTGACGCCCGGCTGGCTGCAGATGATCGGCGAACCGCTGTTCCTGGGCCGCTCCTTCCTGCCGGAGGAAGGTATCGCCGGGCACGACCATGTGGTCATCCTGACGCACAAGCTGTGGCAGAAACTCGGAGCCGATCGCAAGATCATCGGAACCACGCTGCGGCTGAATGGGCAGCCTTACACGGTGGTAGGCGTACAGCGGCCGGGCATCTTCGATCGAGGACAGGCGCAGCTCCTCGTACCCCTGGTGTTCACACCGGATCAGGTGAACCACGATTTTCACTGGCTGCTGGTAATGGGCCGGCTGAAGCCCGGCGTCACGCTGAAGCAGGCGCAGGAGAACATGAACGCGGTAACGGTCACGATCGCCAAGGCGTATCCGGACAGCAATAAAGGCTGGGGCGCGACCGTTGAACCGCTGAAGAACGATTTCATGCCGCCGGATCGGATCCACATGCTGTGGCTGCTTCTGGGCGCTGTCGGTTTTGTGCTGCTGATTGCCTGCGTCAATGTGGCCAATCTGCTGCTGGCGCGCGGCATGGCGCGGCAGAAGGAAATCGGCGTGCGCAGCGCGCTGGGAGCGGGACGGGCGGCGATCTTCGGCCAACTGCTGACGGAAAGCGTCGTCCTGGCGCTGGCCGGAGGTGCGCTGGGCGTGGCTGTAGGTTACGGGATGCTCCAGGGACTGATCGCGGCGATGCCGGAGGGCACACTGCCGAACGAGGCGGATCTTCGCCTGAACGCGCCCATTCTGCTGTTCACCCTGGCAGCAACAACGCTGGCGGGATTGCTGGCCGGATCGGCTCCGGCCTGGTTCGCTTCGCGGACCGATCCCGGCGAAACGCTGAAGGAAAGCGGACGAACAGGAACGAGCCAGGGCAAACACCGTCTCCGTCGTGTGCTCGTGGTGGGAGAATTTACCCTGGCGCTGGCGCTGCTGGCGGGAGCCGGCCTGGCGATTCACAGCTTCTGGAACCTCGCGCACGTCGACCTGGGACTAAAAACCGATCACATCCTCACGTTCTTTTTGCCGGTTCCGGATGCGCGCTCGAAGGACGCAACGCAGATTACCGCGTACTACCGCGATATTCTCGCGCACATTGGTGCGGTGCCCGGTGTGGAGCACGCGACCGCCATGACCGGCATGCCGCTCTATGGCGGGGGCTTTGGGATGCCGTTCACGATTGCCGGAGGACCAACATACACCGACCGTTCGCAGCGACCCTCTTCCGGATTCGGCATGGTGACGCCCGATTACTTTTCCACCTTCGGCATTCGCGTGATCAAAGGCCGCAGCTTTACCGAGCAGGACACCGCCAGCAGTCCCAGGGTGGTGATGGTCAATGAGACCTTTGCCAACAAGTACTTCAAGGGCATGGACCCGCTGCGGCAGCGCGTTCAGGTGGAACAGCTCATTCCCGGTGTGACGAAACTGGGCCCGGCTGTGGACTGGCAGGTAGTGGGCGTCTATCACGATACACACGCGGCCGACCGGCGGGAATTTCGCCAGGAGATGCTGATTCCCTTCTGGCAGATTCCCTGGCCGCAGGCGGGGTTTGCGGTCCGCACGTCGGAATCACCATTGAGCATGCAGGCAAGCATTGCAGCGGCCGTTCACGCGGTCGATCCGGAGATTGCCCTGGCCGAGCCCAAAACCATGGATCAAATCCGCGACGAAACGGTCTCCAACGAGCGGTTCACGCTGGTGCTCTTCAGTACTTTTGCGGTGGTGGCGCTGTTTCTGGCCGCGGTCGGTATTTACGGGGTGATGTCATTTTCTGTAGCACAGCGAGCGCATGAGATTGCCCTGCGCATGGCCCTTGGCGCGACGCGCAACCGCGTGGTGGGCCTCGTGGTCTTTGAAGGCGCGATGATGGCGGCAGTCGGGCTCGTGCTCGGATTCGTGGGCGCGTACTTTGTAGGCCGCGCCATGCAGAGCATGCTGTTCGGCGTCAGGGCGCTCGATGTGACCGCTTTTCTTGCCGTCGGCGCGATCCTGCTGACGGCAGCGATGCTGGCGTGTTTCCTTCCCGCCCGAAGAGCGGCGTCCATTCACCCGATGCAGGTGCTGCGGACGGAATAGCTGAGTGTTTGATGGCGGCACCACGCCGCGCCCGATGGCGGTTAACGCCCGCCCTTGCCTGCTGCCGCCGTGCTGATGCCCAGCGCAAAGTCAGCCTCGGCGGAGCTGCGGCTCATCACCGGATGCTGGCCGAGTTGCTCGCCGCCTTT
>DATGJK010000233.1:0-4229 GCA_035295245.1 Acidobacteriaceae bacterium | reverse complement strand
TCCGTTCCCACACGCGTGCCGGCATCAAACAGAAGCGAGAAGACTCCTTCGGGAAGCCCGCACTCGCGCACACTTTCCTGAATCGCCCGTCCCACCAACTCGCTGGTTCCAGGATGAGCCGGGTGCGCCTTCACGATGACCGAATTTCCCGCCGCGAGCGCGGAGGCCGTGTCTCCTCCTGCAACCGAAAATGCCAATGGAAAATTGCTGGCGCCAAACACCACGACCGGTCCGAGCGGGCGCAACATCGAGCGGAGATCGGGCTTGGGCATCGGCTTTCGCTCCGGCTGGGCGGGGTCAATGTACGCCTGCACCCACGAACCTTCTTCGGCTACGTCTGCAAACATGCGCAACTGCCCACAGGTGCGGGCCATTTCCGATTGCAATCGCGCCTGCGGCAAAGCGGTCTCGCGCTGTGCGCGCTCGATTACATCGGCGGCCAGCGCTTCGAGCTTTTCCGCAATCTTACGCAGCAGCCTTCCTCGTTCGCGCCCTGAAATACGGCCGTAAGTGGCAAACGCATCTGATGCCAGCCGGACGGCTTGATCCACCTCCTCGACGCTCGCAGAAATGAACGGCGGCTGCAGAATCTCACCGGTGAGCGGATCGGCGGCATAAAAACTTTCGCCGCGGTTCGTGCCTTCCCGAGATCCAACCAGCGATCGTCCCGCTAAATTCGTTTTCAATGACTGCATTTACTTTCCATTCGGCAACGCATAGCTGACCATCGACTGTGGCCGGGCTTGCAACGCATCGCGGATAATTTTCCTGTTCTGCTCGAGCTCTTCGCCCGTTAATTCCAACCGCGGCGGCCGTACCCGCGCATTGCCAATCCCCACTTCCGCCTGCACCAATTTGATGAGCTGCACGAAATTCGGGACGGTGTCCATGCGCAGCAAGGGCAAAAACCAGCGATACAACTCAAAGGCTTTCTCGCTCTCGCCGTGCAATCCGCAAACGAAAAGTTCTACCGACTCGCGCGGCAGAGCATTCGCCAGTCCGGCAATCCATCCCGTCGCTCCCGCGCCGACGGCTTCCAGCACGGCATCGTCGACGCCCACACAAATCTCCAGCCGCTGGCCCAGCAAGGCGCGAATGGCCGAGACCCGCCGCACATCGGCACTCGACTCTTTCACCGCCTCGAGATTGCGGTGCTCCTTTGCCAGTTCCTGAATCTGCTCCGGAATGAAATCTGTCCCGTACGCGATCGGATTGTTGTACAGCATGCAGGGCAGAGTCGTCGCCGTGAACACCGCTGCGACGTGCGCCTTCATCTCGCGCCAGTTCCCCTGGTAGACGTATGGAGGCAAAACCATCAGGCCGTTGCAGCCCACATCTGCGGCCATCTTCGCCAGCGCCACGGCTTCCGCAGTCGACAATGCTGACACCGATCCCACCACCGGCCCGCGTCCGCGGACTGCCTTCACGCAGGTCCGCAAAATCTCTCGCTTCTCGTCGAACGTCAGCGTCGCCCCTTCGCCCAGCGACCCAAGCGCGACAATCCCCGCGCACCCGTTATCGAGCAGCCAGACGCAGTGCTCCACCATGAACCCACGATCTACGCTCAGATCCTGGTTGAAGCACGTTGTGACCGCGGGCAGCACGCCCTTCCAGTTCATCGCAAGCCTCCTGGCTGTGATCAGTGGTCAGTCAGCAGCGTCCCAACGCTGGCCGCTAACCAGTCTCCGCAATTCCCGCCAAACTTTCCACTCGCACCGGAAACACCGGTGGCCGCACCGACTCCGGCTTCCAGTTCAATAGAAACTGTACCGCCGGCCCGCACACCCTTCCCTGACATGGACCCATCCCGCAACGCGTGTGCAGCTTCGCGCTGCGCCATGATGTGTGCTGACGAAGCCGTGCGTAGGCCACATCTTCGCACCGGCACACCAACGTCTCAGGCTGCGGCAAAGTCCTCAGCTCTGGTCGCAAGCGGAATGCTTTTTCCAGCAGATGCGCGAACCGCCGTGCTTTCCGCTGCTCGCCAAATAATTCTCTCGCTTCCTGCTCTTTCCCGCACGCGGCCAGCCCCGAGATCTGTCCCTCGACCAGGGCCAACTCTACTCCTCCGATCCCAGTCGGTTCGCCCGCACAGAAAACACCGGGCAGTGTCGTTTGCTGCAAATCATCCACCTGCACGAATTCGCGATCCATCGCGCATCCCAGCAACAGCGCTAGCTCGACATTTGGTACTAGATGAAATCCGCAAGCTAGATAGTCACAGGCACTTGTTTCCAACCTGCCGCCGCGCGAAACGGTGACGGACTCCAGTTTCCCTTCTCCCGAAGCGGCCACAGGCCAGCTGTTTGCCGTAAAGTGAACTCTCGGAAGTTTCTTGCGCAAGGTGAAGGCTTGCCGAATTTTTGCCGGGAATCCGGCCAGAGCCGCAGCGAACTTTGTCAGACTACTCCACGAAGCCTGCTCGCAAACCAGCAGGATTTCTGCGCCCTGCTCGCGAAGATACGCCGCCACCGCCAGCAACAGCGGACCCGATCCAGCCACCACCACGCGTTTACCGCGAACCCGCAACCCGGATTTGACCATCGCCTGCAATCCACCGGCGCCCATCACATTGGGCAGCGTCCACCCAGGAAACGGCAAGAATCGCTCTCGCGCCCCGGTCGCGAGGATGAGCTTCCGGTATCGAAGTTCCGACACGTCTTCGTCTCTCTCGGCCAAGAGCATTCCCGCTTGTGGCTGGTGAAAGACTCTCATCCCGCACAGCACAGAAACTCCGGCTCGCTGCAGTCGGTCGCGCCAGGGGGTAGCTTCCGCCACGTGCTCGTCGTGTTCTCCTCCGCGCCAGATTTGTCCACCCAGCACCAGATTGTCGTCCACGATCCCAGCCTGCGCACCGGACTCCGCTGCCCGCGCGGCCGCCGCCATGCCCGCCGGGCCGCCGCCGATTACCAGCACATCGAACGATTGATTTGAACTACTCATTCGTCCTCACATCCATGCCCGGCTCGCACAAAATCTGGCAGCTTCGGCAATGAGCTTTTCCATTGACGACCGCGCGGCACTCGAAGCAAATGCCCATCCCGCACAGCGGCCCGCGCGGTTCGCCAGTCGTAGACGTGCGGCATATCTGTCCAGCCATGGCCATCGCGGCTGCGACAGTCGTTCCCGGACGAACCGAAATCGGCGCGCCGTTCACCGTCAATGTGATCCCGTCAGGCATTGTAGATTTCAGATTTCAGAATCCCGCCATTCAATCGGCAATCTGAAATCTTCATTCTGAAATCGTTCTCATTACTTCCTTGTGCATCCGTACCGGCAAATACGGCTCAATCGGAATCGCCGGCTGCGCGCCTGTGACCTGATCGACCAGAATTTTTGCCGTGGCGAGCGAAGTTGTGATTCCCAGTCCTTCGTGTCCAGTTGCCAAGAACAGAGACTCGTCTCCCGGCCAGGGACCGATCAGCGGCAGCTTATCCGGCGTGGCCGCGCGGAATCCGGTCCAGGTCCGCACCGCCGACAGAGAACCAAGCCCGGGCATGTATTCCTGAGCGCGCTGCAGCATGCGCCGCAAAATTTCATGATCCACTACCTTATGCTCCGCGCCATACTGCCGCGACGAGCCAATCAGAATCTGCCCCGTCCGCCGCGGCTGCACATTGAACGCCACCGAGTCGCTCGTCAGCGAATGCGCGCTTTTCAAATATCCGAGCTCCACCAACTGATGCCGCAGAAATCCCGGATACCGGTCCGTAATTACCAGGTGGCCCTTGCGCTTCTTGATTTCAACTCCCGCCGTAAGTTCCGTTGCCCAAGCCCCACCGGCATTCACAATCCTGTCGCCTGCGATCTCGCGTCCATCCGACAAAGTCACGCGGTGCGCGCCCACCCGCTGCACCGAGATCCCGACGCGAACCTCGGCTCCATGCTTCTGCGCCCGCCCAATCAAGAACCGAGCCGCGCACGGCGGATACAAAACCCCGTCCTCCGGCACGAGCAAGCCACCCGCCATGCCGTTGCGCAAATTAGGCTCCAACTTCTTCACTGCCGCCGCGTCGAGCACCTCGCTCGGAACCCCTCGCGTCCCGTAATACTCCTGCTTGCGCCGCACCTCGGCCATTTCCTCTTCATCGGCCGCAACCCAGATCGTCCCGCACTGTTCGTACTCGACGTCGTCTGGCAGCAGCGGACGTAGCGCCTGCCAAAGGCGCTGCGAATAACGCGTCAGCGCGAACTGTGCCTCCGAATCGTCCATCACGACGATGTGCCCC
>DATGJK010000232.1:0-22119 GCA_035295245.1 Acidobacteriaceae bacterium | reverse complement strand
ATTTGCAACGCTCCGATCGCTTCCACGCCGAAATTCGGCCCGTCCGCCAGCAGCCCGGATTCGAAACGCCCGCTGCGTCTCCGCTTGTGCAGCAGGTCGAGCGGCTCACCGGACGCGCCGCCGTTTCCATCCCCTTTGGTTCGGAAGCCAGTCTCTTCGCGCCCATCGCGACTGAGGTCATCGTCTTCGGTCCCGGCGACATGCGCACCGCACACAGTAGCCGCGAGTGCGTTCCTCTCGCCGAACTCGACGAGGCCGTCGCCATCCTGCGCACACTGATCCGCCCCGCGTGACGAACGCAAATGCGCGGCTAGCTCTTCGGGGATAGACTCGGGCAAATTACGCGCCCAGAATGAGCGCGTACAGGAAACATTGGAGCACCGGGCCGGGATTGAACCGGCGAATACTGGTTTTGCAGACCAGCGCGTTAGCCACTTCGCCACCGGTGCTCTCGCCTCCGCAGCGCATTGCGCGCCGCGGAGAATCTGTACAGGCCGCCTGCGCGACGGCCAACCAACAAGCTACTTCGGCTGAGGCGCCGTCCGCAGATACGGCTTTACCGTCTTGTAACCCGGAAACTGCTTCTCCGCCTCTTCATTCGAAATTGCGCCGGTCAGGATCACATCCTGCCCCTGCTTCCAGTTCGCCGGAGTCGCCACCTTATGCTTCGTCGTCAGCTGGATCGAATCGAGCACGCGCAGGATCTCGTCGAAGTTGCGTCCGGTTGTCATCGGATACGACAGGTGCAGCTTAATGCGCTTGTCGGGACCGATCACGAATACTGTCCGCACGCAGGCGTTCTGCGCCGGCGTGCGCCCCTCGGAGGAATTCCCCTCCTCGGCCGGCAGCATGTCGTACAGCTTCGCAACCTTCAACTGCGGATCGCCGATCATCGGATAGTGCACCGCGTTGCCGGTCACGTCCTCGATGTCTTTCGCCCACTTCGAGTGACTGTCGACCGGATCGACGCTCAGCCCGATGATCTTCGCGCCGCGCTTCGCAAATTCCTTCTCGAGCCCGGCCATGGCGCCCAGCTCCGTCGTGCATACCGGCGTGAAATCCTTCGGGTGCGAGAACAACACCGCCCAGTTGTCCCCGATCCATTCGTGGAAACGGATCGGCCCCTGCGTTGTCTCTGCTGTGAAATCAGGCGCAATATCGTTGATGCGAAGGCTCATGTTCAACCCTTCCTGTGGGCATCACCCACGTCTCTGAAGATTCAGTGCAAAATCAAAAACCCACCCGATTCTCATTGGGGGTGGGCTCTGGGAACTTCTCGAATTTCTTCGGCTTCCTCAGGCAGACACCCGCACGGTGCGGCAGCAACAGCAGCAGCAACGGCGCATGCGGATTGCCCTGGAAGCGATCATTGTTTTCAGCCTAGAACCTCGTTCCGCGGCATGTCAACTCGCGCTCGCGCCCTGCAAGTCTTCCCATTCCGGCTGCTACTCTAAAAGCATGGGTCATCTTCAGCAGGCAAGCCCCGTCGTCCTGCATCCGCGCGGCATTCTCTTCGACATGGACGGCGTGCTCGTCAGCTCCATCGGCTCCGTCGAGCGCAGCTGGGAAAAATGGTCGGCCGCCCGCGGCATCGATCCTGCGGATGCCGTTCGCATTGCTCACGGCCGCCGCGCCATCGAAACCATTCGCCTTCTCCGTCCCGATCTCAACGATCAGGAAGAACTCGAGTGGCTCGAACAGATGGAGATCGACGACAAGGTCGGCCTGCAGATGCTGCACGGAGTGCGCCCGATCCTCGAAGCTCTGCCGGAAAAACACTGGACGGTCGTGACCTCCGCCACCGAGCGCCTCGCGCGCGCCCGCATAGCTCATGCCGGCGTCCCGGTTCCCGCCCGCATCGTCTCCGCGGACATGGTCACTCACGGCAAGCCCCATCCCGAGCCTTACCAGAAAGGCGCTGAGCTCCTCGGTCTTGCTCCCGCCGAATGCCTCGTCATCGAAGACTCCGCCTCGGGAGCCCAGGCCGGCCGCGCTGCAGGGTGCAAGGTCATCGCCACACTCTTTTCGCACTCGCTCGAAAGCCTCGTCGACGCCAACTGGGTGGTGCGCTCGCTTGAAGACGTCGAAGTCCGCGTCGCCGGCGATGCACTCGAGGTCTGCTTCACGCCCGTCTCGCGCGAGGCTATCGCCGCGAACATATAATCACGACCGATGGCGCTCCCTCTCCGAGTTGAATATGCGCACCAGCGCAAAATGCGCACCCGCAACACGCGCCTCTACCGCGCCGCGCACTGGCCGATCTGGATTTGGGTGTTCTTTCTGGCGCCCGGCCCGCTCACCTTCGATCTCTTCGCTCGCGGCGGCAGCCGCTGGAATCTCGTCTGGCTCGCCGCCGTTCTGCTCGGTACCGGTATTGCAGCACTCTTCGGCAAACTCCCCGGCGCCGAACCCGCACCCTACATTCTGCGCTTCGACGAAGATCGCCCGAATCCACATTACCGCCGCATCTGCTACACCTTCGCCTGGAACGCGCTGCTCAACTTCGCGCTGCTCAACCTCGCTGGACTTGTCTGGGCGGTGGCCAGCGGCGCCTGGCGGCTGAAACAGATTTATCAACACGGTTATCTGCCGCTGCTCATCGCGATCCTCGGGATCGGCATTGTCGGACTGCTGCCGCGCGTCCGCTTCTCCACCCAGGGCGAGGGCTGGGAGCGCCGCTACTTCTACGGAGCCGTCTGGTCCGTCACCGCTGCGCAAACCGTGCTGCTCATTCTGTGGAAGACCTTGCCGAAGAATCACAGCACCGACATCGCGAAACTCATCATCTACTGCGCAGTCCTCGTAGGCATGGGCCTGCTCGCCGCCTTCGGAGTCCTCCCGCGCACTCGTCCCATCCTGCCCGGCGAACTGATGGTCGCCGACTAGCGGCTAACAACTGAGCACGTCTTACAGATTTCCCCGCGCCGCCTGTTCCCGCTCGATCGCCTCGAACAGGGCTTTGAAGTTGCCCTTGCCGAAGCTCCGGCTGCCCTTGCGCTGGATAATCTCGTAGAAGAGCGTCGGCCGATCCTCCACCGGTTTGGTAAAAATCTGCAGCATGTAGCCTTCGTCGTCGCGATCCACCAGGATGCCCAGCTTCTCCAGCTCCGCGATCGGCTCGTCAATCTTACCCACGCGCCCCTCGAGCTCCGTGTAGTAGGTGTGCGGCACCGTAAGGAAAGGGACGCCCTGTGACTTTAGCTTGCTCACAGTCTGCAGAATGTCGTTCGTGGCCATGGCGATGTGTTGCACGCCGGGTCCATGGTAGAACTCCAGGTACTCCTCGATCTGCGACTTCCGTCGCCCCTCCGCCGGCTCATTGATGGGGAATTTCACCCGCCCGTTGCCGTTCGCCATCACCTTCGACATCAGCGCCGAGTACTCCGTGGAAATGTCCTTGTCGTCGAAGTGCTGGTAGAGCGAGAAGCCCATCACCGACGCGTAAAAATCCACCCAGCGGTTCATCTCGTTCCAGCCCACATTGCCCACCATGTGATCGATGTGCAGCAGCCCCGTTGGCCGGGCCAGCTTGTCGTCGGGCTCCGCGCGATATCCCGGCAGGAACGGTCCGCTGTACCCGCTGCGCTCCACAAACGAGTGAAACGTGTCTCCATAGGCTGCGATGGAGGCGATGCGCACCATGCCGTGTTCGTCCTTCAGCTCGAACGGCTCGCGGACGCTGCGGGCTCCACGCTTGGTGGTCTCCTTCCACGCCTGCCGGGCATCGTCCACCCACAGCGCCACGTCGCGCACGCCGTCTCCGTGGATTCGCACATGCTCGGCAATCTCGCCGTCCGGCCGCAGCGGCGTGGTTAGCACAAATCGTATTTTTCCCTGCTCCAGCACATACGACGCGCGGTCGCGCACACCCGTCTCTGGACCGGCATAGGCCACCAGCTTCATACCGAACGCCAGCCGGTAGAAATACGACGCCTGGCGCGCGTTACCCACATAAAACTCGACGTGATCGGTCCCGTTCAGGGGGAGAAAATCCTTCTGCACAGCCACTTCAGGATGGGCGAGTGTCGACATACGGGAAACAGCTCCTTCGAGCGCTGCAACCTTCCCCCGCTTCCGCCTGAAAATCTGACTCATCACTCATTCGGAAAGCGGTTCGGACGCACAGCGACTGACTACATTAAACCCGCGCGGCCACCAAGGTCCAGCGCGTTTACCTATTAACATTTGACGAAAGTTGTAGCCCTGGTGTTCACCCTGGGACTTGGCAACGTTCCACTTCGTCGTAGCATCATCTGCGGAGCCCAAATCGCGTGCACGTCGACTGGTGGCGTCAACTCGGCTCGCTGTACAGCGTGTTTCACAGCTTCCTGCCTTTGCTGATCGGCGGAGGAGGAGTCGCTACTGTCCAGAAGCTGCGGCAGCGCCGCGCCGCCGGCTGGCCCAGCGCCGATGGTGAAGTGCAGCACGCCAAGGTGGAGAAGAAGAACGGCTACAGCGTCACCCTCGAATACCGCTACTACGCCCGTTCCGAGTACCGGTACGGTAAATACTCCCGCCGGTTCCGGCGCAGGCAGCAGGCCGAGCAGTTCGCGGACGCGCTCCATGGCCGCCACATTCAGGTCCGGTACCGCGAGGACAAGCCCGAAATCTCCGTCGTGCTCGAGGACGATCTGCGCAGCGCCGGCGCTTTGCAGCTGAGCTAGCCGGATCGCACCCCCTCCCAAAAAGCGGCCGCAACTAGCCGAATCGGTATCATTTCAGGTATTTTTCTGGCAGCCAGCCCTCCCGCTCGCTGCCTCCAACTCTGGTGATGCCAAGACGCGCCACTAAAACTCCGGCACCGCGCAAGTCGACCGGCAAGCCTGCCCGCAAAGCCGCGTCACCGCCATCCCCTTCCGACGAAGTGGATCTCCAGCTCGCGCGCTACCGCGCCATGCGCGACTTCGCGATGACTGCCGAGCCCAGCGGCTCCTCCGCCGCAAAGACCAAACCGGCAGAAGGTCTGCCCTTCGTCATCCAGAAGCACGCGGCCACGCGCCTCCACTACGATTTCCGACTCGGCTGGCGCGGCGTCCTCAGGAGCTGGGCCGTCACCAAAGGCCCGAGCTATGTTCCAGCCGACAAGCGCCTCGCCGTCGAGGTGGAAGACCACCCCGTCGAGTACGGGGGCTTCGAAGGATCGATCCCGAAAGGCCAGTACGGCGGCGGTACGGTCATGATCTGGGATCAGGGCACCTGGGAGCCGGTTGAGGATGTGGACGAAGGCTTCCGCAAAGGCAGTTTGAAGTTCGTTCTTCATGGCACCAAGATGCACGGCCAGTGGGCGCTCATCCGCATGAAAGGCGATCGCTACGGCCGCAGCGACGGCAAGCCCAACTGGCTCCTCGTCAAAGACCGCGACGATTATTCCCGCGGCCCGGGCGATCCCGCCATCACCGAGGAAGCGCCCAACAGCGCCATCACCGGCCGCAGTATCGAGCAGATCGCCGCCGACGAAGACCACATCTGGAATTCCAACCGCCCCGAGAGGCCAAAGTCGCCCCCGAACCGCTCCCGCCTGACGGCGCTCAAGGAGAGACTGGCGGCGCGGCAACCAGAATCGCAGGCCCGGTCAGCCCCGCCTGATCGCGAATCGGCGCTGCGCGACGCCCCGCGCGAGAAGATGCCCGGCTTTATCGCGCCGGAGCTGGCCGCCTCCGTCGATCATCCACCCGAGGGCAAGGACTGGCTGCACGAGCTGAAGCTCGACGGCTATCGGATCCAGATCCACATCGACGAAAGCGGCTCCAAACGCCGTGTTCGCCTCTTCACGCGCAAAGGTCTCGACTGGACGCACCGCATGCGTGCCATCGCCGAAGCCGCGGCCCAGCTTCCCGTACACTCCGCCATCCTCGACGGCGAAGTCGTTGTCCTCACTCCCGAGGGCAACACCAGCTTCGCCCTTTTGCAGGCAGCGTTCGATGAGGGCGCGCCGCATCCGCTCACCTATTTTGCCTTCGACTTCCTCCACCTCGACGGCCACAATCTGCGTGTCCTTCCTCTCGACCGCCGCAAGACCATCCTCGAAGGAGTGCTCCAGGAACTCGGCGACGGAGACACTCTGCGCTACAGCAGCCACATTCGCGCGCATGGAGCCGAAATGTTCCGAAACGCCTGCTCGCTCGGCGCCGAAGGCATAGTTTCCAAGCTGGCGAACGCTCCCTACCAGTCAAAGCGCACCCACAACTGGCTCAAGTCGAAGTGCGTCCTCCAGCAGGAATTCGTGGTTGCCGGATTCACGCCGCTCTCGAATAACACCTACGGCATCGGCGCGCTGCTGCTGGCGTATTACGAGGATGGGCATCTCGTCTACGCAGGGCGCACCGGAACCGGGTTCAACCAGAAGACTCACAAACTCCTCCGCGATCGGCTCGAAAAACTGCGCCGGGCAAAGAGCCCCTTGCAGAATCCTCCCGCGGAGGCGAAGAAAGACGCCGTCTGGGTCGAGCCCGAAATGGTCGTGGAAGTACGCTTCTCCAACTGGACCGCCGACAACCTCGTCCGCCAGGCCGCATTTCTTGGCCTGCGCGAGGACAAGAAGGCCGAAGAAGTCGTTCGCGAAGTAGCCACCCATGTGCCGAAATCCGCGCGCCGGCAACGCAGCGAAGAAGAACCGGAATCCGCGCCTGCCCAGGCGAGTCCCGCGAAAGCGTCGCACGCACCGACCCAAAAGACGGCCGCCAAAACGACGACGACTTCCTCGCCCGCCGCTCACCAGCCTGCGCCAGCGTCGAAGAAAGGTCCGGCAGAAGTCGCCGGCGTGCGCCTCACCCATCCGGACAAGATTCTCGACGAGCAGTCCCGCCTCACCAAGCGACAGCTCGCCGAATACTACGCAGCCGTCGCCGATCACATCCTGCCGCACATCGAGCACCGTCCGCTCAGCATCGTGCGCTGTCCCGAAGGCAGCGGCAAGCCCTGCTTCTTCCAGAAGCACATCGGAATGGGCATGCCCGCGGGCGTTGACAGCGTTCCCGTCGCGCAGAAGAAGGGCGGCCCGCCCGAGGACTACCTCACCGTCTCCAAAGTCGAAGGCCTCGTCGGGCTCGGCCAGATGGGCGTGCTCGAAATTCATCCCTGGGGATCGCGCAACGAAAGCCTGGAAACACCCGACCGCCTGATCATCGACCTCGATCCCGATCCCGCGATTCCCTGGGATCGCCTGGTGGCCAGCGCCATTGAAGTCCGCGACCTGATGAAGAACATTGGTCTTGAGACGTTCGTGAAATCTACCGGAGGGAAGGGCATCCACGTCGTCGCGCCCATCCGCCCGGAACACGAATGGCCTGCGATCAAAGAGTTCGCGCACAACTTCGTGCTCATGATGGAGCATGCGAACCCGAAGCTCTACCTCACGAAAATGACCAAATCGGCCCGCACCGGCCGCATCTACCTCGACTATCTGCGCAACGAGCGCGGAGCCACTGCCGTCGCGCCGTACTCCCCGCGGAACCGCACCGGGGTGCGCGTCGCCGTGCCGCTCACCTGGCCGGAGTTGAAGCGCGCCGATCCGAAACAGTTCAGCGTCGCGAATTTCAATGAGTGGAAATCACGCCTGAAGCGCGATCCCTGGATGGACATGGACACGGTGAAGCAGAGTCTCACCAAGCGCGCCATGGCCGCCGTCGAAGAAATGGCCTCCGCCCGCTCCGCCTGACTAGCTCTGAGCCTCTTTGCTCTGTGCTCTCACATCCGCCGCAGCGCCATGGTCGCCGCGTGATAGCCGCACATGCCGTGCACGCCCCCGCCCGGCGGTGTCGACGACGAGCAGAGATACAGCCCTTTGGTTCCGGTGTAATAATTTCCCAGTGCCGGACGAAACAGGAACTGCCGCAACGACAATTCCCCGCCGTTAATATCGCCGCCCACCAGGTTCTCGTCAGCGCGCTCCAGTTCCGCCGGCGGCGATACCTTCTTCGCCAGCACGCAATCGCGGAATCCCGGCGCGAACCGCTCGATCTGCGCCTCGATGCGATCAGTCATATCCACGGTGCAGCCGTTGGGAACGTGGCAATAGACCCATGCCACATGCTTGCCTTCCGGCGCACGCGTCTCGTCGAAGAGTGACGGCTGCGCCACCAGCACAAAAGGCCGGTCGGCAATCTGTCCGTTGCGCGCCGCGTACTCCGACACGGCAATCTCGTCGAACGTGCCGCCCACGTGTACCGTGACGGATCGCATGCATTCGCGCGCCTTCCATGGAATCGGCGACGACAGCGCGTAATCCACTTTGAAGGCCGCCGCGCCGTAGCGGTAATCCTGCATCGCCTTGCGGTACGTCCTCTGCAGCCGGTTCCCCGCGATCCGCAGCAGTTGCCGCGGCGTTACATCGCACAGAATCGGCTTGCGGGAGCCATCCATTTCCAGCGCGTCCAGCGAATCGATCCGCCTGCCTGTATGGATCTCACCTCCCAGCGTGCGCAAATAGGAGATCAGCGCATCTGCAATGGCCTGCGAGCCGCCCCGGGCCACCGGCCAGCCCACCACATGCGCGGCTGCGCCGATGACCAGCCCAACGGCCGGGCTCAGCGCCTCGTCCAGACTCAGAAACGAGTGCGCCGCCAGTCCTGCAAACAGCGCCCGTGTTCGCTCTGTTTTGAAATGCCGGTTGGACAGCGTCCGCGCCGACTGCATCGCATAACGCCCGAAGTTCGCCATCAGCAACGGCCGCCGGGGAATCTTGGCCGCCGGGCCCAGCGCGTCCACCACAAAATCGCTCCAATGGGTCGCCAGCGGTTCCATGATGTCGCGCCACGCCGCGCCATCTTCGCCCAGCACCAGTTCCTGATCCTTCAGGCTGTGCTCCAGCGTCACCGCTGTGCCGTCATCCAGGGGATGCGCAAGCGGCGCGACCCCGTGCACCCATTGAAGTCCGTGGTCCGCCAGCGGCAGCGCATCGAAGAACGGAGATCCCGCGGCCATGGGATGCACCGCCGATCCGAAATCGTGCCGGAAGCCGGGCAGCGTCAGTTCCAGCGTGCGCGCTCCACCGCCAGCCGTTTCCTGCGCCTCGTAAACGTCGACCGCCACCCCCGCGCGCGCCAGCACAATGGCCGCCGCAAGACCGTTCGGACCCGAGCCGATCACGCACGCGCGTCCCGCCATGTTTTCCAAATTACAGGCTCCCCTGCCGCCGCGCAAAGAATGCTACAGCCGACCGGCCAGTCGCTCCCGGCGCTCCTGCATGCGCATCTTCACATACCACACCAGGTAAAGCAGCACCGCGATGTTGATCGCCGTCAGCCCAGCGCGGATCCACGTCAGCCGCCGCACCATCTCAAACAGCTCCAGCGGCAGAAACGACCCGGTCAGGATCAGCGTCACGTACTCAGCCCAGGTCTTTTCCATCACCAGCCCAAGGCCTTCAATCGTGTCCAGAGCGGCGATAGCAAAAATGGCCGCGCTGATCTGTCGCATGCGGTGCGGATCGATCAGCGCGATGCGCTCCAGGACCAGGTTCACAAACCGGCCCTCGGGGTTGAACCGCATGGCGTAGATGAAGTGCTCGGCGATGCTGACCAGGTCGCTGTGAATCAGCCGCAGCGCTCCGATGCCCAGAA
The DNA here is from genome assembly GCA_035295245.1 of Acidobacteriaceae bacterium. Taxonomy (GTDB): domain Bacteria; phylum Acidobacteriota; class Terriglobia; order Terriglobales; family Acidobacteriaceae; genus Palsa-343. Next base: position 12,559 of record DATGJK010000232.1, on the reverse strand, counting down.
GAACAAACATCACCGCCTGCAACAGTTTGAAAGCGCCGATGACAAAAATCCATCGATCGTGCTTCGAACGTGCGCGGGTTTTGCTGACTTCGCGGGGAACGGAAAGCGCCTCAGGATACATGAAATGAGCAGTGTCTTCGCATCTTGCCACAGTGCATGGGATGCCGGCCATACACGAAAGTGCAGCCCCTGGTCCCCTAACGCGCTACCAGCCGGCTGGCCCGGGGCCGCAGGTACGGAGCCAGCTTCTCCAGCGCGGCTTCAACGGTGACCCCGTACTTTGCGCGCAATGCATCCACTTTGCCGTGCTCGATAAACTGATCCGGCCAGCCGATGCGAATCACCGGCGTCTCGATCCCCATCTCGCTGAACGCCTCCAGCACTGCGCTGCCGAAACCGCCCATCAGCACGTGATCCTCAAAACTGACCACCGCCGCGGCGTGCCGCGCATACCGCCCGATCAGTTCGCGGTCCAGCGGCTTGATGAACCACGGATTGATCACGGCCGCCGAGTATCCCTGTCGCTCCAGAATATCCGCCAGTTGCTTCGCCATCGGCAGCAGCGATCCCAGGCCCAGAAGGACGAAGTCCTCGCCCTCCTGAACGACCTCCGCCTGCCCGATGGGCAGCGCCTGAGGATGCGGCTTTACCTTCGCGCCCGGTCCAGTCCCGCGAGGGTACCGTATCGCGCTCGGCCCCTCGTGCAGCATCGCCGTGTACAGCATGTCGGTCAGCTCATCTTCGTCCGTCGGCGCCATGTGCACGATGTTCGGCACGCCACGCAGATATGCAATGTCGAAGAGGCCGTGATGCGTCGGACCGTCGTCGCCGCTGAGGCCCGCGCGGTCCGTACAGAACACCACCGGCAGATTCTGCAGGCAGATGTCGTGCACGATCGGATCAAACGCCCTTTGCAGGAAGGTGGAGTAAATCGCGCAGAATGGTTTGAATCCCTGCGTCGCCAGCCCCGCCGCGAAGATGACCGCGTGCTCCTCCGCGATGCCCACGTCGAAATACCGCTTGGGGTGGTGGGGCCGGAACAGATCCAGCGCCGTTCCGTTTGGCATCGCCGCCGTGATCGCGACGATCTTCTCATTCTCGTTCGCCAGCTTCGTTAAACCTTCAGCGAACACTTCCGAATACGTCCGCTGGCCCGCGGCAACCGTGTCGCCCGTCTCCGGATCGTAGGGCCCGAGTCCATGGAATTTCTTCTGCTTGTCCAGCGCCGGCTGAAAGCCGCGCCCCTTTTGCGTGATCGCATGCAGCAGCACTGGGCGATCCTGCTGCTTGAGAAACTTGAACGTTTCGATCAACAGCCCAACGTTGTGCCCGTCCACCGGTCCGTAATAGGTGAGCCCGAATTCCTCGAACAGGACCGAAGGCCACAGCATGCCCTTGGCTGCTTCTTCAGCGCGCTTCACCACATGCAGAGCGCCCTTTCCGCCGATCCGCTCCAGCAGCCGCGCCGCGCTGTCGTGCAGCTGGCTCACATGCTGATTCGTAACAACCTTGTGCAGATACTTCGCGATGGCTCCGACATTGCGATCGATGGACCACTCGTTATCGTTGAGCACGACGATCAGCCGCTTCGTCTGATCCGCAATGTTGTTCAGCGCCTCGTAGGAAATCCCGTTCGTGAACGCCGCATCGCCGGCCAGCGCCACCACGTGTTCGCGGCCTCCTGCCAGATCGCGTCCCACCGCCATTCCCAACGCGGCGGAGAGCGCGGTGCCCGCATGCCCCGCGCCATAACAGTCGTGCTGGCTCTCCGTGCGCAGCATGAACCCGTTCAGCCCGCCCGGCTGCCGGATCGTGTCCAGCTCGCCGCAGCGCCCCGTCAGCATCTTGTGCACGTAGGCCTGATGGCTCACGTCGAAGACAAACTTGTCACGCGGCGTGTCGAAGACATAGTGCATCGCCAGCGTCAGCTCCACGACGCCTAAATTGGGCCCAAGGTGCCCCCCGGTTTTTGACAGCGTGACGATCAACCGCTCCCGAATCTCCAGCGCCAGCTTTTCCAGCTGCGGGATCGAGAGTCTCCTCAGATCGGCAGGGGCTTGAATCGAATCGAGTATGTTTCCCATGGATAGCTCAGAGGGGCCTGCTTCGATCAGAACTCCGCCCGAACCGGCCTGTTGCCCTGAACGAAAAAGACCCCGGCGGGGTCCTCGACCAGAGCTGCCTCTGAACATTAAGTATACCGGGTTTACTCAGCAGCCCGGCTCGCACCGTAACTTGCAGAGCGCACAAGGTTAATCGTCACCTACAACCGGCCGGCATCCCGCACGTTCAGACGAACGTCCTTCACCTTCATCGCGCTGCCGGTGGAAAGAGGAACCGCAGCATCGGCCGCACTCGCTCTGCCCACGATGCCTCGTCGTGCTTGCCCCCAGCTACGCGCTCGAAATGCAGGTCCGAGCCCATGCGCCAGCCGTTCGCCTTCAACCGCGCCTCCAGCAGCTCCGCATCGCCCAGGGTGCGGCGGCCCTCCGCGTCGCCGACGTCCAGCCAAATACGCGGCCGCTCCCGCAGCTCGGGTGCGCGTTCGTTCAGATAGCTCACGATGTATTTGTGATTCCACCAGACTGAAGGGGACAACACCGCCAGCTTGCCAAAGGCTTCCGGATGTTCCAGCCCCATCCACAGCGAGAACAGGCCGCCCAGGGACGAACCTCCGATGCCGTTGTCCTCGCGGCCGCGACGCAGCCGGTAGTGCGAGCGCAGGAAAGGCAGCAATTCCGCGATCAGCATCTCGCCGTACTTCCTCGCGTCCCCGCCGCCCATTTTCCAGTCGCGGCTGGGCGTGTATTCGGCCAGGCGGCGCTCGCCTCCATTCGCCACCCCGGCAATGACCACCGGCTCCACTTCGCCTGCCTCGACCGCCGCGTCGGCGCTCTCCGCCACGCGCCACGTGCGCCCACGGACGAACGAAGTCTCCGGATCGAAGAGGTTCTGCCCGTCCTGCAGGATCAGCAGCGGATAGGAGCGCCGCGCATCCTCGTCATATCCAGGCGGCAGATACACCGTCACGTCGCGCTCCGCCCGGAGCGCTTTGCTCCGGAACCGCTCGTGTTTTCTCAGCCGCGGGTGTTCGCTGGCGCCGTCGGGAAGGACGGTCTGCGCCTGTGTCTGGATCTGTGTGCCCAACCTGCTCCCTTTGCTCTCGCCTCGCTCTCCACCCATGGGAGATTCCGATGCTTTACGATACCGTAACTTCTGTTTTCGCCCTCAATGAACCGCGAATATCACAAATGGTGGTCCTGGCGCCTCGACCGCGACATGGAACTCCTTGTCTTCGGTCACTCCGGCCTGCCGATTCTCGTCTTCCCCACCTCGCAGGGCCGATTCTACGAATTCGAAGACCGCGGCATGGTTACTGCTGTCGCCGACAAGATCGGCAATGGAGAAATCCAGCTCTTCTGCGTCGACTCGGTCGATTCCGAAAGCTGGTACAACCGCAACGTGCCGCCGCGCTGGCGCATTGCGCGCCACGTCCAGTACGAAAACTACCTGATGGAAGAGGTGCTCCCGCTCGTTCGTCTTAAGAACCTCAACCCGCGCCTCGCCTCCTTAGGATGCAGCTTCGGCGGCTTCCATGCCGTGAACATTGCGCTGCGCCATCCCGACCGCATCACCGGATTCCTTTCCATGAGCGGCGCCTTCGACCTCTCCAGCTTCCTCAGCGGATACTACGACCAGGACGTCTACTTCAATCTGCCCACGCATTACCTGCCGAGTCTCACCGACCGCTGGTACTTCGATCGTTATCAGAGGAATCATTACGTTCTCGCCACCGGGTGGGACGATCAATGTCTCGCGCAAAACCAACACCTCGCGCGCATCATGGGCGAAAGAGGCGTACCCCACAACCTCTATATCTGGGAATCATGGAATAGCCACGACTGGCCCACCTGGGCACAGATGATGAACGTGTATCTCTGAACGAATCTTCGATTCTGATCGCTGATCAGACTTCAGCGATCACTGTTCATCGCTGCGAACCGTTTCATCTCTGATCCCCCAGGGAACCTTTCCTCTCTTCCGGAGTCTAATTCTCACAGCGCATCCGTATCATCATCACCGGAGGCCCGCATGCTCGTGCGCCGGCTCGCTGTTGTATTGTGCCCGTTATCTGCCGCGTTGCTCTTCTCTCAGACTCCGCCGCATAGCGCTCCGCCTGTAAAAGCTGCGCCGCGTGATGGAGTGGAACTGCCCGTCCGCCGCGTCGTCCTCTACAAAAACGGTGTCGGTTACTTCGAGCACTCTGGGCGCGTCACTGGAAATCAGGCCATCACCGTCGACTTCACCTCGTCGCAACTCGATGATGCTCTGCAGTCGCTCACCGCGCTCGATCTCGGCGGAGGCCGCATCGCCGGCGTCAGCTACAACTCCAATACGCCGTTCGATCAGCAGCTCAAGAACATTCCTCTCGGCCTCGACGACAACCCCGATACTGCGGATCTGTACGGCGCACTCCGCGGCGCCCGCGTTGAGGTTTCCGGCGCCGGCGAAGGCGTCACCGCCGGCCGCATCGTCGACTACGAATCGCGCACCGAGAAGACCGCGTCCGGCGGTGAGACGGACCGCCGGTTTCTCACCGTCGTGACCGACACCGGCGCCATCCGCACCTTCGAGGTCACGCCCGCCACCAGCGTCCGCGTCATCGACGGCGACCTCCGCCGCGATCTCGACGACTACCTCAAGCTGCTCGCCTCCACGGAGACGCGCCAGATGCGACACCTCACGCTGCAGGCGAACGGCGCCGGCGCCCGCGACATCCGCGTCAGCTACATCAGCGAGGTTCCCGTCTGGAAGACCACCTACCGCATCGTCTTCCCGCCTGCACAAACGAACGCTTCTGCACCGGCCGGCGGCTCCGAGTCCGCCATTCTCCAGGGATGGGCCGTGGTCGACAACACCGTCGGCTCCGACTGGGACAACGTGCAGCTCTCGCTGGTCGCCGGCGCGCCGCAGAGTTTTACGGAGCCGCTCTCGCAGCCGATCTACACAACGCGCCCGTCGATACCGGTGCCGGAAGCCGAAAACATCGCGCCGACCACGCATGAGGGCGCGCTGGAAGCGACGCCAGCCGCTCCACAAATGGTTCAACTCAAGGGGCAGGGCAGTGGATACGGCGCCGGTGTTGGCGGCGGGATCCTCTCCGGCAGTGGCAACGGGATCGGACAAGGGAATGGCGGAGGGTACGGTCGCGGTGTCATGGGCGGAATCCTGGGCGCGTTACGCAATGCACCCCCGGCACCTCTTCCGACCGTCCAGGACGAGTCCGCCAGCGCCTCTTCCTCCGCCTTCGACGACTACTTCGAATACACCGTCGCGCAGCCTGTCACCATCCGCCGCAACGAGTCCGCTTTGGTCCCCGTTCTTCAAACCAATGTGGACGCTGAGCGCGTCACCCTCTGGAACGCCAGCCAACCCGTTCCGCTGCGCGCGCTGTGGCTCACCAACTCCAGCAAGCTCACCCTCGATCGCGGCAGCTTCTCCATCTTCGAAAACGGCGAGTTCGCCGGAGAAGGCATCACCGACCCGATCCACGCCGGCGAGAAGCGTCTGCTCTCCTACGCCGTCGATCAGGCGGTGCATATCACCAGCGAGGGACAGAACTTCACGAGCCACCTCCGTCACCTCACGGTGCATGACGGCTATCTCATCGAGCGCATGGAGCAGGCCCGCGACGTCACCTACGTCGTCCACAACACCGCCGCCGACGCACGCACCGTCATCCTCGAGCACCCGGTCCAGAACGGATGGAGGCTCAGTTCCGATACAAAGCCCGTCGAGACCACCGCCACGCTGTATCGATTCCGCGTCACCGCGCAGCCTGGCGAAACGGTTCGCCTGCACGTCGGCCAAACGCACACCGAGGGCACTCGTTACCAGCTTACCGCCGTCAGCGACGACCAGCTGCAGATCATCCTTACCGGCAGCGGCAATCGCGCTGCCATCGAGCAGGCACTCGCGCCCGTGCTCGCGGCCCGCGCCATAGTCCACGACCTCGATACGCAAATCGCTCAGCAGGACACCGAGATCGATCGCGGCGAGCAGGACTCCACTCGGCTGCACAACAACATTGGTGGGCTCAAAGACAGCGCAGAAGAACGCGCCCTTGCCCGCCGCTATGCCGGCGAAATGAACGCTGACGAGGATCAGCTGCAGGCCCTTCGCAAACATCGGGCCGACCTCGAACAGCAGCGCACCGCCGCTCAGCACGCCCTCGACGAAGCCATCCGTAACCTGGACCTCGATCAGGACGTTTGAAGCAGCGGAAAAGCGGGTAGCGAGAGACTTTTAGCAGAAGACGTTTAGTGAGAGGTGTTTAGCAGAAGACGTTTAGCGAGAGGCGTTTAGCAAAAGACGTTTAGCGCTAATACGTTTAGCGACAGTGCGGTCAGCAAGAAAGCGGTCAGTAAGAAGACGACACTCCCGTCTCTCGCTAACCGCTTTTCGCTAACAGTCTTTCGCTAACAGTCTTTCGCTAACAGCTTTTCGCTAACAGCTTTCCGCTAACAGCTTTTCGCCGCCTCACGGCGCTTCGATCAACTCCATCTTGCCGTCGCGTTTCCGGTGCAGAACGCACACCGTGCCCTCATTATTGCGGAACACAAACACATCGCGGTCGCGGAACTCCGCTTCTTTCACCGCTTCCTCCACCGTCATCGGCCGCAGAGCCACCGAATCCGCCGAGCGCACGATGTGCGGCTCCGGAATCGGCGACTTTGCCGGAAACGTGTGCACCGTCACGGGCACGACCGTCCCGGCGGGATGCTTCCCGTTCGTCTTTACCGCCGTCGCCGCTCCATTCTCTTCCGCCGCTTCGGAGCGAGTGCGCGACGCCCTCCGCGGACGCACGGGCAGCACCTCGTGCGGAAGCTTCTCATCTTTGGGCTGCCGCTTGATCGTCGTCCACCGCTTGCGCCAGCGCACTGCCTGAGTCTCGGCCTTCGCCAGAGCCTCGCGCAGCGCCATATCCATGTTGTTCGATTCGCCGAAGCCCACAATTTTTCCCGCCCGCATCTTCACCGTCACGTCGGCGGTCTTGCGGTATTTTTCTGTGGTCAGGACAATGTGCGCGCCCACCACTTTGGGCAGCAGCTTCACGATGCGTTCGATACCCTCATCGCCGAGACGGCGATGCGCCGCCGTAACGGCAACCTGCCTTCCCGTGTACTCAACCTGCATGGAAAGCTCCTTTCCCTCCGCCCCATTGCGGGGACAAAAAAGAAACGGGAACAGCGCCGGCTAACCGCGGATGCGGCGCTGGTGTGTGCTGGGAATCCGCATATCTTCGCGATATTTTGCCACTGTGCGCCGCGTGACATCGATCCCCTGACTCTGCAGCAGCGAGGCGATCTGATCGTCGGTTAGCGGCTTCTTTGGGTCTTCCTCCTCGATCAGTTTTTTTACCTTGCGCTTCAGCAGCATCAGGGGCGTTCCCGCGCCTTCGGGGCCGTTCACGCCTTCGGAGAAGAAGAACCGCAGCTCGAAGACGCCCTGCGGCGTGTGGACATATTTGCTGGAGACCGCGCGGCTCACCGTTGACGGATGGACGCCGATCTCCTCCGCCACCTCCTTGATCATCATCGGCTTCAGTGCATCCACGCCCTTTTCCAGAAGATCCACCTGCCGGCGCACGATGGCCTCGCACGTCCGCAGAATGGTGTTCTTGCGCTGCTCGATGTTCCGCATCAGCTGCAGCGCGGAGCGGTACCGCTCCTTCACGTAATCTTTGACGTCTTTCTCGGCGCCGTCCTGCGTCAGCAGCCGGCGGTATCCCTGATTCAGCCGCAGCGTGGGCAAGTCCTCTTCGTTCATCACTACGACCCACTCTTCACCGCGCTTGACAAAAGCCACGTCCGGCTCGATCAGCCGCGCCTCGCTGCGGTTATAGCGCTGTCCAGGCCGCGGATCGAGTGTGCGGATGAACTCAATCGCCCGCTGCGTCTCCTCGACACTCCGGCCAACCGCCTTCGACAGCTCCCGCGGATCCCGCTTCTGCAGCAGCTGCATGTGTATATCGATGATCTTCGCGGCCAGCTCGAAAATCGCCAGCCGGCTCGGCTCTTCCGCGGTCGCGGCGGGCCGGGTGCCGTTTCCGTTCATGCTGGCCGCCGCATCCACGCCGTTCCCGATGCGCGTCCCATTGGCCGAGGCCGTGGCTCGCGTACCGTTGGTGCCCTTCGCGCCGGCGACCAGCTCATATTCCTTTCTCTGCGCTTCCACCTGCGTCAGCAGACACTCCCGCAGATCGCGCGTGCCCACTCCGATGGGATCCAGTTGACGCACCACGTCCAGCGCAGTCGCAAGGTGGGCCTTCGCCCGTTCCAAAGCCGCTGCGGCCAGCGCATCCGCGCCGGAATCTCCGTTCTCCGGCCCCGCCTGCTCGTGCAGGTAACCCGCCAGCAGTTCCTCGTCAGACGCTGTTAGATATCCGTCTTCATTGAGATTGCCGATGATGTACTCCGCCGCCTCGCGCACGGTGGGCGACAGATTCAGCGCTCCCAGCTGCCAGAGCAGGTGGTCGCTCAGGGTCGCCGGAGCCGACAGAAAATTCTCCAGCGACGGTTTCTCAATTTCCTCGTAGTTGCTGGGCGAACGAAAACCTGGATCCAGGTAATCCTGAAAGTAGCTGCCGAAGTCGATCTCGTCGAAGGGATCCTTCTCCTTCGCCTCGCCCTCTGCGCTCTGAGTTTCGACGGGCCGATCGCGGTCTTCTTCCTCGCGGGCGACATCGTCCAGCAGAGGAACGTTCTCTTCCATTTCCTCGAGAACCGGATTCTCCGCGATCTCCGCCTGGATCATCTCCTTCAGCTCCAGTTTGTTCAGCGCCAGCACGCTGACCATCTGCATCAGGCCCGGCGTCAGAATCTGACGCTGCGAGACCTTTAAGCTGAGCTTTGGCTGAAGAAGTGCCATAATCCTGCGCTAAAAAGAACTCCCGAAACCCCTCGGTTGCCTCAAAGTTTACATCCGCAGGCAAACGGTTGCGCACCTTTTCCCGCCCGTTTTGCCCAATCTTCGATCGATCGAAAGATATCCTGTTTACCCCAGGCTAAAGCTTTCTCCGAGATAGACCCGGCGTACCTCCGGATCGTTGCCGAGCTGCTCCGGAGTGCCGTGCCGGAAGATCTGCCCTTCGTTGATGATGTACGCGCGGTCCGTCACCGACAGCGTCTCCCGGACGTTATGATCGGTAATCAGCACCCCGATCCCGCTCGTTTTCAGGTCGAAGATGATCTCCTGCAGGTCCAGCACCGCGATCGGATCGATGCCCGAAAACGGTTCGTCCAGCAGGATGAACGTCGGCTGGATGCACAAACAGCGCGCAATCTCCACGCGGCGACGTTCGCCGCCGGAAAGCGCATAGCCGCGGGTTTTACGGATATGCCTCAGATTCAGCTGCTCGATCAGCTTCTCCGCCCGCGCCCGGCGCATCTCCGGCGCGATCGGCTGCACTTCCAGCACGGCCAGGATATTCTCCTCTACCGTCAGCTTGCGGAAGACCGACGGCTCCTGCGGAAGATAACTGATCCCATATTGACGCGCCCGTAAATACATGGGGACGCCAGTTATCTCGTCGTTATCCAGCAGCACGCGCCCGCCGTCCGGCTGGATCAGGCCCACAATCATGTAAAAGCTAGTCGTCTTGCCGGCGCCGTTTGGACCAAGCAGCCCCACTACCTCGCCCTCGGTCACCTGCATGCTGACGCCCTTCACGACCTGGCGTCCCTTGTACGACTTGCTGAGTTGGTCCGTAGACAGCTTGCGCATTACCTCGGAGCGCGCGTCTCCGTCACGGCGCCCAACTTCCCCCCGCTCACCTCGACGCTATCATCCTGGGTATTGAAAAGCAACGCAACGCCCGTCGTCGTTCCATGCGTGCTGTCCCACAATCGCGGCAGGGCATCCGGAGTTCCCGTCAGCACATAGCGCCCGTTGTCGGCCGTGTAGACGAGTTTCTCTCCCTCGCCCTTCCGCCCTGGCTGAGTGAACACGACATGCCCCTGGGCCACGATGCGCTCGATTTGTGAATTCTGCTTGTCCGAATTCTGCACCTCTGCTGTTCTTTCGCTTTTCGCAGGCTTCAGGAAGACCTGGCCCTCATCTGCATGAACGACCCCGTCGGTCTGCTCCATGGTGACCGCTCCGCGAAAATCAGCACGCCGGTCTTTGTCCGAGTACAGCAGCGTCTGGCTGCGAACCTGCGCCGTGCTCGCGGGCTGCCCCTTTTTGGCCGCGGTGACAAACGTCGCCTGCACCACTGGCTGCGTGCTCGTCTTCTCTCCCCATGCCTTCAGTTCATTGCGGCTGCGATCGACCTCAATCACCGGAGCCGTCAACGTATCGCCCCCCTGCCACATCCTTGCCGGATCGCTAACCGTCCCCCAGAAATCCGTTCGCAGCGAGGCGTGCTCCATCGCGGCCCGGTCCGCAATAATGTGTACCGGCTCGTTCCCGCCTCCGCCGAACCCCACCGCCCCGCTCTGCGCCTTCCCCCCGCCTGTATACGTTGCTTTCACGTTGCCTTCCGCGACTGCATCCTGCGTTTGCCGGTGATAATCGATGCGCTCCGCCGCCATTTGCATAGTTTGACCATCATCGACCCGCGGATTCCCCGTCAGCCGCAGCACCTCATCCCCCGCGTGATACTCCGCATGCCGCGCCCACCCCGTCAGGGCCGCAGGTTGGGCGGCGTCGCCACGTTTCTTCGCTGGTGTTTCGGTCATCATCACGTGGCCGTCCTGGATCGCCGTATCCAGCGTCGTCACCAGCCGCGGTTCATGCCCTTTCGCGCCCGCCGTGCTCTTCGCATTCGCAGGTGCAGCAGACGGCTCCGCTGCCTGCTGCGCGAATGTTGCATGGAGCACATCGCCCTGGCTCGTATCGTGTGAGCCATCCGCGCCCTGCTCCACAAGCTGCGTGTGCCCTGTTCCGTCCAGCGTCTGCAGCACATTGCCCGCTCCCAGCGTCGCCAGCAGTTGATCCCCGCTGATGCGCGTGGACTGCTCCGGACCCTTCGACGGCATCTGCTGCAGGGTCACCACTGGATTGCCATCCGCAGTCACCCTGCTCGCCTGCAGTTGCCCGCCTTTGTGCTCCGGTGCGAAGTCCACATCGACCTTCTCGCCCTGCACCTGCTTCGTCGCGTGTCCCCGCGAATCCTTCGGCAGCCCCGCAATCTCATCGGTGAAATGCACATCCTGCCGAAATTCCGCATGCCGCAGTGCCGTGTCGCCCGAAGCGCCCTCGCTCGCAAACTGCAGCAGCCCCGACCCGGCGCTCCCCTGCATCCTCTGATTCGCCTGCACCGCCGCAAACTGCACGCTTCCATCGAGCGCCGCCTGCGTTGGCTCGCTTTGCGGATTCATGAGCACCTGCGCCGTCTCTGAGGCGACGGTCGCGCCCGTGTCGGTCCTCATGCACACATGGCCCTTCGCGTCAATCCGCTCCGCCGTCCCGTCGCGGCGGAAAAGCACCGTCGCCGCGTCGGCGCTGCCCTCTTCCTGCTCGTATTGCATCGTGGCGTTCTGCAGGAACGCCTGCATGGATACGCGCAACAGCGTCGCGTGCGCCGCCGTTACGACCGCGCTCCGGCCGTTGCTGCTGGTCGTAATCTTCACCGCGCTGTTCAGCACCAGCACGCCGCTCCTTGAGTTGTAGCTGGCCCCCGTAGCTGTTCCCGCCGCCCGGGGCAACTGGAACTCCACCGCTTGCGCAGTGCTGGCATCGCCCGTCTTTTGCATGAACGTCAGCCCGCTTGTCCGCACCCGGATCGCGTTGTTCTGCGGCTGGTTCGGAGCGGGGGCCGCGCTGCTCTGGCCGTTGACGCCGGAAAGTTCAATATTCACGTCGCCCTGGCTGACCGCAATCCCGTGATTCTCGTCGTAATCGAAGTCGCTGCCCCAGATGCGGTCCTGCCGTCCCGACCCCGGCGGCCCATACAGGGTGATATCCACGTCGTGCAGCAGCACGTGACCGGATTTCAGCTGCGACTCCTTCGAGGCCTTCACCGTAAACAGAGTGTGTCCCTGGCTCGACTGGGAGTAGCTCCACCCCGTCGCCGTCTCCTGGATATTGGCCCCCAGCCGTGCCGGCAGATCCTTCTCGATATGGCGGAATCGATACCGCCCATAAATCACGAACCCAACCACGACCGCCAGCAGCAGGCACGCCGCTCCCACTACCCACCGGCGCAGCCTTTCTACCGCTACTCGCATACCTGCTTCATCTTCTCACTCCGGCTACGGGCTACCTGGGTATTTTCAGTACGATCTTTCCAACATGCTCGCTCCGCTCCATCCGCCGCTGCGCCTCAGCCACCTGCTCCATGGGAAACACCCGGTCCACCACCGGCCGAATCTTTCCTTCCCGGAACAGCGGCCACACCCGGTCCTCCACCTGATCCCGCAAGGCAGTCTTCTCAGCCACCGGACGCGACCGAAGCGTCGATCCGGTAATCACCAGCCGTTTGCTCGTCACCTTGCGCAAATCCAGCGTGACCTCAGCCCCGTGCGAGAAAGCGATATGGACCAGCCGCCCATCG